>JAPJOW010000018.1 GCA_030826005.1 Aliterella sp. RAGGC_92 | reverse complement strand
GAAAAAGTAAGGATAGCTACTGCATTGCACCTAGTGCATTAGGGCAGAAATAACTAATCAGTAATATTGGTGGTGTTAAACATTGATAGACTTAATGTGACAGGTTATCTAGGGTAAAGAAGCAGTGCCTCAACCCACAGCAAAGGAGATCGTACTATCAGAGAAACAAGAGCATCTGTTAAAGGCGATAATTCGTACTCATACAAACCCTTATCGATTAGTCCAACGGGCGCAATTGATATTGTATGGGGCACCCGTAAATGACAAATACAGAAATTTCATTGTTATTAAAATTAACCAGAAATCGTGTCAGGTTATGGCAAAATCGATTTTCAGATGGGATTATTAAATCAAGCTCCTTACGAGGATATGAACGATCGAGGATTACTTAAAAAAATCCTGTTGGTTCTCATGGACGAACAATGACGAGGTAGTCCGGGGAAATTTAGTCTCGAACAAATCGTCCAAATTGTTGCTCAGGGCTGTGAACTACAGCAACGTCAGGACTGCCAGTGACGCACTGGACACCAACGGAACTTGCCCGCGAATCAGGACTTCGTGGAATAGTTACAGAAATTTCGCCCCGCAGTGTGGGTCGTTTTTTAAAATCAAGTAATGTTGAGACCACATCTGACTGGTTAGTGGTTGAACGCAAATCCTCAACACCCAGAAACGTTTAAACAACACTCAAATCAAATTTGTCAACTATATCAACAGGCAGAAGAATTAAATAACAATTTTATTCATGTCTTAAGTCCTGATGAGATGACGGGTATTCAGGCACTAGAAAGAGTTTATCCAACTGATACAGTCAAACCAGGGAAAATCGAATTTCAACAAGAGAAATATATTCGACATGGAACACTCTCTTTAATTGCCTCATGGGATATGGCATTGGGAAGAATATATCATTCTACCGTCGCTCCCACACGCAACGAAGATAATTCTAAACGTCATATCGCCCAGGCGATCGCCACTCATCCATTTGATGGATGGATTTTTATTACCGACCAACTCAACACTCACAAGTCTGAATCCTTAGTAAGACTTGTAACTACAAATTGTGGGATTGACATCGATTTGGGCATTAAGGGGAAGTCTGGTATTTTGCATTCAATGAAGTCTCGTGCAGGTTTTTTGCCTGATATAAGCCACCGTATTCGCTTTGTTTATACTTTTATTCATAGCTCCTGGTTTAATCAGATTGAGTGTTGGTTTAATATAGTGGTACGTCGTTTACTTCGGCGGGGTAATTTTACTTTCACAAGTGACCTTAAATGTCAAATTTTGCACTTTATTGATTATTTTCATCGTACCTTTGCCAAGCTCTTTGTTTGGAAGTTTTTAGGCTACTCCAATCTTTTTCAACTGGTTAGTTATTTCTGCCCTAATGCACTAGCTACACCAGAGATGAAAACTAACTGCTACTTGGGAAGAACAACTAAATTCTTGAATATATTGCTGTTTGACACCTGATTAAAAAAGTTTTTTAAAGTATTTAAGAAGATATTTCCTCAATTCTTAAAGATTAATATTCCTCTAAACGTACCTAGAGAATTTACAGAAATAAAAACCCTACCCCATACAAAATCAACCATTGCTCTAATATTACTTTTTTTGATTGGTAAGGTTACTACTTATACTTTAACTTTATCAAACTTTATTTAAAAACACTCATCATTTTAAGCTTCCTTTACTTATTTAGTAACAACAAAGATTAGATTGTGTAGAGATAGTAAGTATTTTTTCTGACTCGATACCTAGTAAGTTATAATTTAAAACTTTTTAGTATCAATTGTGTCTTTAGAGTACTTAATAAACTTTCCCTAGCAGCTATATCAAAGAGAGCTATGAAAAATCCTGTTATTGCGATCGGACTAGACGCAGCCGATCCATCCCTAATTGAAACTTGGATAGCGCAAGGACATTTGCCAAACTTGCGGCGTTTGCGCGAACGGGGTGTTTATACTCACTTGGACAACTTTGATTATTACAGAGCAGAAACACCTTGGACAACCTTCTTAACAGGGTGTTCGCCCCAAAAAACGGGATACTGGTCGCCAGTAAAGTTTTGTGAGGGAACTTATAACGTTACGACAATTGATGCCTACGATTTTGTTGAGTATCCGCCGTTTTATGCTTTAGGAGATGACTATCAAGTAGCAGTATTTGATATGCCTCAAACTACGCTCTCCGACAAGGTGAACGGAGTACAGGTTTTAGCTTGGGGCGCGCATTCTTCTCAAACCCCCAGTCACTCTCGTCCAGCATCGCTTTTTCAAGAACTGGTTGATAATTATGGAGAACATCCATTATTAGACAAAGACTATGCAGATACTAGAGATATAGATGCTTTACAACGAATACAAACATTGCTTGAGGTTGGTATTACCCGTCGCTCGGCAATTTGCCAAGACCTGCTACAAAGAAAACCTTGGGATCTATTTTTAACAATATTTGGTGAAACTCATGCCGCAGGACATTTGTTTTGGCATTTGAGCCAGCCAAGTCATCCGATGTACGCGCCAATGGCAAAAAGTAATTCTGGCGACCTCCTACTTAAAACCTTTGTAGCTATAGACAAAGCGATTGGAGAGATTCTATCTAAAGCTCCAGAAGACGCGTATGTTTTAGTCTTTGCGGCTCATGGTATGGGAGCAAATGTAATGGATTTGCCAAGTACGATGTTTTTGCCAGAGTTGCTTTATCGATACAATTTTCCGGGTAAATTTGGACTTGCTTCAGGTAAAGTGACAGCATCGCTTGGAAAACCAAAAGTTGGCTTAAGACCTTTAGTTGCCCAGAAAAAACACGGTTGGGATCAAGATATCTGGAATCTCCGACACGATCCAAATTTACTAAGAAGCTTTTTGCGCCAAGAAGCTCCAGTTAAACTGTTCAAATTTCTAGAGCCATTTTTTGGCGCTCCTTTAGAATCTGACTTAGTTTCTCATCAAGAGTTACGCCAGCAAGCACAAGAATTTTGGTATCAACCTGCAACCTGGTATCAACAATGCTGGCCTCAAATGAAAGCTTTTGCACTACCAAGCTTTTCTGAAGGATACATTCGCATCAATCTCCAAGGCAGAGAGCCACAAGGAATTGTTACTGCTTCTGAATACAGCGACGTTTGTGCAGAAATCGTTCAGTTTCTTCATCGCCTTAAAGATGGTCGAACGGGGAAACCAATGGTTAAAGAAATTATCCAAACGCGCCAATGTGCTACCCAAAGAGATACTAAGCTGCCAGATGCAGATTTGGTTGTTATTTGGCAAGACGATTATGCTACGGACGTTGTAGACAGTTCTGATTTTGGGCGCATTGGCCCAGTTCCTTACTTACGAACTGGAAGCCATCGCTCTCAGGGCTTTTTAATGGCTCAAGGTCCGAGTATTACTCCTGGCTTGACACTGCCAAACGCTCATGCGCTAGATTTAGCCCCTACTATTTTAGAGTTGATGGGTGCGCCTATTCCCGAAGGCTCTGAAGGTAAACCTCTTTTGGAGCGAAGTATTTTGAGCGCAAGTGGCAAAATTTAGTTGCCGTAAATCCAAATTTTTGGCTGTAGCTTGGAGTGGGATGTAAAAGCTACAAGTAATTTCGAGAGAGGCTGAAGTATTTTGCTAACAGCAAAACTTGAAATTCAATAATAGAGCTTGTGACTTCAGCCCGCCTAGCTCGCCTTGGGTTTTAACCCAAGGCTAATAGCTAAAGTTGGCTGAAGCCGACTGAAGAAAAAATTTAAGACTTTTGTAAGAAGTCTAATAAAGTTAGCAACTGCCTTAAACTTTAGTAAAAAACTTCCCCTTCAACTTGCAGTCAACAGAAATTCAACTTGAATATGGCATCGTTGCTTGAAGACAGGTTCTAGTCAAGAATTTTTCCTCTAGCTCTGGACATACAAATAAACTAGCGATCGCTAAAAAAATCAAAAATGAACGAAAATACTATGGAACTTAGTGTAGATCAACCGCTAACGATCGTTTGTGCCGCCGATGATAAATATGCAATGCCGCTTACAGTAACAATGCGTTCGGTAATAGAGAACTTAAAAAGCGATCGCCAAGTTATCTTGTTTGTAATTGATGGTGGCATCACTAAAGCTAACAAACAAAAAATCATCAGTTCCCTAAATATAGAGCAAGTTAAGTTGGAAATCCATTGGGTACAGCCCCGTGCGGAACTTTTGGAGAACATGAAAATATCTGGTCATGTCACCGTTGCAACTTATTTTAGATTGCTGATTCCCGATCTATTACCTAATCAATTTAATCAAGCAATCTATTTAGATGGCGATCTAGTTGTAAATGAAGATTTAGGCAAATTATGGGAGCTTGAGTTAGGAGATAACCACTTACTAGCAGCGCAAGATATCTCAGTTCCCTACGTATCATCTCCTGCGGGGTTAGCAAATTACCGGGAACTAGGCATTCCTGCCGATTATAAATATTTTAATGCCGGAGTTTTATTAATTAACCTCGAAAAGTGGCGCGCTGATAACGTTAGTACAAAAGCCATAGAGTATTTAGAACAAAATCAAGAGCATATACGCTGGTGGGATCAAGATGGTCTAAACGCCGTGCTTGCTGGTAAATGGGGAGAACTTGACTCCAAATGGAATTTTATGCTTTTACCAGAGCTATATAATTCTCCACTATGGCAAGATCGTAACCTACTGCAACAAAATTCCAGTAATGGGAGCAAAAACTTTTACATCCTTCATTTTGCCTCTGCTTCTAAACCTTGGAAATATAGCTGCAAGTCTCCAGCAAAAAGCTTGTTTTTCGATTACCTCGATCGCACGAAATGGGCTGGTTGGCGACCTCAAGAATCTTTTATGTATAAATTGTATCGTTCCTGGTTGTGGAAGTTAGGGAAGGAAATGAAACAGCAGTTACTTAGTTTTAAGCACAGCGTATAAAAAGCGATCGCTCTTTCCAGTCAAATTCAATTCAAGTACGACACTTAAATAAGTTTTTTACTGTATAAGTAAAAACCCGCCTATAAAGCGCTCCGTTGTGAGTTAAGCAAAATATCGAGCTACTGCTAATCTCCCAATTAAAAAAGGCAAAATCTCCCTAGAGGGCAACGGATTTAAGATTGCTGCAAGGGTGCAATCGCGTCCAATGATTATCTTCATCTACCAAGCATAATTTTTTCTCAATCAAATTAAATGGTTAATAAATGCAATCTATTGCATTTATTAACGTTTATACGGAACTTTTTCATCGCAACAAGTAGCAAATCTGTAGGCTCTTGCAAAACTTATCCTCCGCCAATCTGCAAAAACATCTTTAGAGGTTTATGAAACTTTTGAATTTTGAAATTAAGTTTTTGTCTAGTAAAAGTTTGCGCCAGCATTGGGGCGATCTTGCAATTATTGTTATTTTGATGCTTGTAGCAGGCTTGGCTTGTTATCAAGGCGCGCAAGCAATCGATCCGGTTATTTTGGATGAAAAAACTGTTGTAGTTAAATGGTTTACCGCCGATACTATGCGCGTTTTTACAAATATGACCGACCGTTGGAGCGATCATAACCGCATCAAAGTGCATCCTCTATTTTCTTTACTTGCTTTCCCTCCTGTATATTTTCTCAACGCTATTTTAGGCATAAAAGCGATCGCCGCCGTCAGAATAGTTATCGCTGGGATTGCTTCTCTGTGGCTAGGTACGCTGTTTCTTTTATTAAGACTAATCGGTTGTCCTAAATTGGATGCAGCTTTATTTAGTTTACTCGGCGCTAGTAGCGCCGCCGCAGTATTTTGGTTTGTCGTCCCAGAAACCTATCCCTTCGGTTCTTTAAGCATTCTTATCGCCCTCTGTTTTGTTGCTTTAGGACAATATATTAAGCTGTCACCGTTGTGGTACGTACTTGTTAGTGCCTTAACGTTAAGCTTTACAATCACTAACTGGATGGCAGGAATACTTGCAGCAGTAGTAAATTATTCTTGGAAACAAGCGTTGCAAATTTCTGCCAACGCATTTTGTTTAGTAACCGTGTTGTGGGGCTTGCAAAAATGGTTTTTTCCGAGTGCTGAATTTTTTCTTGGCGATCGCGAAGAACAAAAGTACATACTTTTGGACGAATCGGGAGGACCATTGCAAGTTGTCAAGTCTTTTATTGCCCACACGATGGTCATGCCTGCATTCAGTATAGTTGAGCGCTCAAATAATTGGCACGGCATACTTACCCAAAATTCGCCCCCAGGTTCGGCTTATTTGTGGGGAGCGATCGCTGTCGGAGCATGGACTGCTTTGTTAGGTTTGGGAATATGGGGGTTATTTACAGTCAAACAGCATCTCAAATTACGCCTAGTTTTGGGATTTACTTTGCTCGGACAGTTGGGACTACATACAGTGTATGGCGATGAAACTTTCCTTTATTCCCTACATTTTGCGCCATTACTAATACTGCTCGCAGCATTAAGCACCTTGACGCGGGCGCGTTGGGTAGCATTAGTTTTAGCCGGAGTATTATTAATTAGTGCTGGAGCAAACAATTATCTCCAGTTCAACAAAGCCTCAGATTTTCTCCAAACTCATAGTTTGTCAAGTCAGCAAAGATTAGACCGGGCGCTCGAATAGAACTAACTGCAATTAATTACAAGCAAGATTGGATTAATTCATTATCAGTCATATCTCTGCGGGCGATCGCTTTGGCGGGTACTCCAACAGCAATCGAGTAAGCGGGGATATTTTTAGTTACAACCGCCCCTGCTCCGATTACACTACCCTCGCCGATAGTTACGCCATCTAAAACCCTAACTCCACTCCCCAACCAACAGTTATCTTCAATCGTAATACCTTGATAATTATTGCCTTGTTCTCTAATTTTGCGCCTAGAGTCAGAAAAAGTATGATTATTGGCATAGATTCCAGAGTGCGAGGCAATTAAGCAGTCTTTACCAATTTTGATGTTATTCCCCGATAGACAAGTATAGGGACCAATATAAGTATATTCGCCAATTTCCATCTCCCCATCGTGATGAATTTTGATATCAACACCGCGATCGAGTTCGACACAATCGGCGATAACAACTTTACTACTTCTGCCAAAGCTTCTAATTCGCACATCGCGATGAATTGTTACCTGGTTGCCGATTTCAATATGTTCTGCGCCGACAAATTCAGCCCCCGGCTGAATTTGGACACCATCGCCCATCCGCGCAAAAACGCCACGAAATAATTGCCTCCGCAAAGTGCTACCGAGGGACATAGGAATTCCCGTTGCCAAGGCAAATACTAAATTTTCGTATCGATAAGACCATCGGGAACGAGAGGAGATTTTTTGCGTATTCATAAAGATGCTTTTTGACAAAAATTAGATTTGCCGTTTACTGAAATATTTGTGGGTAAGGGAACGGAGCTAATCTTTTGAGGCTAAACAGGTATTTTTTGGCGTTCTGGTAATACTTCTCCAAAATTTTCAGCAATTTGAGTAGCTTCTTGACAAGCTTGTTGATAGCGACCAAAGCCAAGAAAAAAACCACGCAGTTCGGACAAAATCAAATCGCGCGGGTAGCGAGACGGACGGATAAAGGAACGCAATAGACGATTGATAATTGATAATATACAAGCTAAACCAATTTGCATAAAATCAAAGTATGTATCGGGGTAGGCTAAAACACTACGGACAAGATAAGAGCAATAACCAACATTATTGTTAGTTACCTGCTTTTGCAATTGAGCATAATCGTGGCGGTGACGGTGACGAACTAAAGCATTTGGTTCGTAAACCAATACATATCCTTCTTTTAAAACCCGAAAGAACATCTCCAAGTCTTCACCCCCCGCCGTGACCGTACCCGAACCTAACGCTGGGTCGAAATTGCCAATGCGATCGAATAAATCGCGGCGATAAGCCATGTTAGCGCCAGTTCCCAAAATAGCTGTAGCTCCATATTGAGCTACCGGGGTTATGCGCCCCTCTTGCTCTACTTGAACCCACTTGCGCTCAAAACCACGTCCGAAGCGGTACGATTGCTCAAAAACTATCTGGGCTTTAGTTTCAAGTTCGTAAGCAGCAACATATCCTGTAACCGCCATAACTTCCGCACTGGAAGCAAAGACTTTAACTAAAGCGCGAATCCAACCTGGATCGACAGATACATCATCATCGGTGTAGGCGATAATTTCACCGCGAGATTCGACAATTGCGCGGTTACGCGCCCAAGAAAGCCCTGGTCTAGGTTCGCAGATATAACGAATATGGGGGTAAGTAGTAGAAAGCAGTTTCTCTGTAGCATCGTTGCTGGGAGCATTATCGATCACTAAAATGTCGAGGTTTGGGTAGTCAAGACAATTTATTGCGTCAAGACAAAGCTGCAAATCTGTAACGCGATCGCGCGTGCAAACCGCTATGGTTACTAAAGGAAAGTTTTCATCCTCAATTGGCTGGGATGTTTCTAATAAATCAATTAGAGAAAATTGATTTTCTGGTACTGCTGCTAATTCGTTCAGGATTAGCGATCGCGCGATTTCTTCACTATGCTGCTCTAAAACTGCTTGCATCAGGGTTTTTGCCGGGCAGCAGCCCTCAGTAACAGGTAAGTGAACTTTAGCGATTGGTCTACCGTGCAGCCGCACCAATGCTTCTATTTCTTTGTAACCTTCTAAGTTACTAATAGTTTTAAGCGGACGACTCAATTCTACATCTATTACTTTTATAGGTTGAAACATAAACTAAAACTCCGTAATTATTAACCGAGCGCTATTGAATAAAATTGATGTTTTTTGTTGACGCAAATAGACAAATAACTTGGCTCTACTGCACGTTAAACTCTCGTTGATAGCGGCACTTGTACTTTTTTATTAGCAAACAACCGATGTTCTTCTACAGATTGAGCGATAAACCTCTCCAACTTATCGACAAAAACTGACTCAGAAAATTGCCAAGCTCGTTCGATACAATCTTGAGAAGACAAATTTAAACTCTCAAATTCTTCAATTGCCCCACATAAACTGTCTGCGGTAGGTTGTGGGAAAAATAAGCCAGTTTTGTAAGCAACTACCGTTTCTTTCACTCCACCTTGCGCTAGAGCGATCGCTGGGATACCATGTCCCATCGCTTCAATCGGAACAATCCCAAAATCCTCATCAGCACAAGGAAAAATTAAAGCTTTCGCACCTGCATAAATCTCCGGCATTTGTTCGTCTTCGATAAAGCCAAGAAAACGAACATTTGCGCCAGCCATTGCCCGCAGACGAGGTTCATCATTGCCTTTACCGACAATGTGGAGGGGAAGATTAAGACGGTTACAAGCTTGGATAGCTAGGTCTACTTGTTTGGCGCGAGTTAAACGACCTACATATAAATAGTATTCGTTGCCAGCTTCCCCGCTTCCTCGGATGGTGACTGGTGGGGGAATAACTTCTGCAACCCGCCCGTAGAATTTAGCAATACGGCGAGCAACTTCAGCCGAGTTAGCAATAAATCGATCTACCCGTTGAGAAGCATAATAGTCATACTGTCGCAAGGAAGTATTTACCCAAGCTTCATAAAACTGCTTGTACCAGCGATCGCTACGAGTATTAGCGTAACCCCATAAATATCGAGGTGGAGTATGACAATAATCAACGTGCAAAGTTTCTGGTCTTGTCAAAACCGATTTACTCAAGTAGCCGCTTGAAGATGAAATTACTAAATCAAACTGCGATAAATCGAGACTTTCCCAAAAGTAAGGCAGCAAAAAACGCAAGGTGTGAGAACGCCGAGTAATCCAAGGCAAGTTTTGAGCGTTGGTAGTACGAATATCCCACTGAGCAAACTTTTGAGCGGCAGATCCCAAACCTGGATAGTCCACAAAGGCAGTATAAATTGGGGCATCGGGATAAAGACGATGTAAAACTTCTAGTACCCGTTCCGCCCCGCCGTACTCTTTAAGATAGTCATGAACTAAAGCAACTTTCATTTTTTTGCCTGAATATACAGAGCGTTTTGGTTAAAGCGATCGCGCAGATTTTTCTGTAGTCTGGAAAAAAATCTCGTAGGGAAGAAAAAATTGTTTGAGGAAACCGCGCGGTAGAGCCGAGTTTGTCGAGCTATCTAAGGGCAAGTATTGGGAGCGGTAAGCAGCGATCGCGCGGTTTTTTCTTGCTTGGACGGGTTCAATTGACAGCCGATAAGCTCCTTGTAACTCGTCTAACTTTAGTTTAAGCAATAGTGGGGCTTGCCAAAATATCCAAATGGGGTATTGTAGGAGGTTGGTTTGGATACTAGAAAGCGCGATCGCTTCTCGTACTAATTGGTAAGTAGCTTCGTGATCTTGATGGCGATCTTGACGATGAGGGACGTAAATTTCTCCTGGCTGAAAAGATTGGATTAGCTGCGTTAATTGGTCGATGGCATATTGATGCTGCGACTTTGATAAATTTTGCAACTGACCGTCGGGTAAATCGAGGAAGCTAATATCTGTTGGGTCAATCCCTAATATCTGCAACGCAGTTAAAGCTTCTTGCTTGCGGACTTGATTTAATTTATCTGCTTGCATGGGCGAACTGCGGTGAGAGCCTTTGCCATCGGTGAGAAACACAACTTTGACCGCTACTCCCCGATCGCGTTTGAGAGCGATCGCCCCCCCACAGCCTAAAGTTTCATCGTCTTGATGGGGTGAAAATACAATTGCCGATTTTTGATTGACTGGGAGAACTTGACTTTGACTATAAAAAATCCATCGCGCCAACATAGCCGCATGAAATGCTCGTAAGTAACAAAGCCAAGTCATTTTCAATTTTTGCAAAAAGCTTCGACCGTACATAATTTATTGCCCGTTTAGTTGCAAGCTTGACTCAATAGGATTGAAGTTTCCTCCAAAGTGGGATAAGAATGCCGCTTTTGTTCTAAAGCATCAACAACTGCTTGCTGAAATTTAGCCATAAAAACTGGCTCAGAAAATTCCTTAGCTCTATCAATGCAAGCTTGAGAGCTAAAGCGCAAGCTTTCAAATTCTTCAATAGCAGTACACAAGCTTTCGACTGTAGGTTCGGGAAAAAATAGACCAGTTTGATAATTAATTACGCTTTCTCGCACCCCACTACCTGCAAAAGCAATTATTGGAACTCCATGACCCATTGCTTCTACAGGGACAATACCAAAAGCTTCATTTGTACAGGGAAAAATTAAAGCTTTAGTATTTGCATAAATATCTACCATTTCCTCTGGCAACTTAAAACCAATAAATTTGGTTTTCTCCCCGGCAATAGCACGGAGGTTGGCTTCCTCGCTGCCTGTGCCTACAATCCATAAAGGGCGATCGAGATGGTTGCAAGCACGAATAGCTAAATCTACTTGCTTGCCAGGTACTAACCGACCCATATATAAATAGTAATCATTTCCAGCTTTGCCTTCGCCCCGGACTTGGACTGGAGGATGGACAATTGTTTCTGGTATGCGCCGATGAAACTTAGCAATCCGCAACGCCACTTCCGTCGAATTAGCAATAAATCGATCTACCCGCCCCGAAGTATAGTAATCGTACTCCCGCAGGCGGCTATTTACTATAACTTCGTACCAGCGATGCAACCAAGAACGAGGTTTTTTTTGTCCCTGTTGCTCCCATAAATACCAAGGTGGAGTGTGACAATAGGCGATGTGTAGGGCTTCCGGTCGGGTCAAAACCGATTTGCTTAAATAGCCGCTCGTTGAACAAATAACTACATCAAATTCTGATAAGTCGAGAGTTTCCCAAATATAGGGAATTGCCAAACGCCAGGTATGGGGACGACTATTTATGCCTGGTAAATTTTGGGCAAAAGTTGTGCGGATATCCCAATTAGCAAACCGAGATGCCGCGCTGCCTAAGCCCGCATAGTTTACAAAAGCAGTATAAACTGGTGCATCTGGGTAGATACGGTGCAAAACTTCTAATACCCGCTCTCCACCACCGTACTCTTTAAGATAGTCATGAACTAAAGCAACTTTCATTCTTTTTGCCAACCTTCGCGAATGCCTTGATATTTGTGCCAGGGAACTAAAATATTTAACAGAGCTTCCCAATAACTGTGATAGAGAATCCGTCCTGGAGTTACGAGCAAACCCCGACCGTGTTTGAGAGTTTTGATAATTACGGCAGGCAAAAACTGAAAAGCCGCAATAATTGCCCGTAATAATTCTTTGCGCCCCGTAGGTACGTATAAATTCCACCGCCGATGCAGGTAAACAATGCTGCGGGCTTTAACGTGCTGAGAATGACAGAAAGCTTTTAAATTAGCGCGATAGCGGTGTCTGATTAAACCACTCCCATTCAAAAAGCAAATCCGATATTCTGTCTGCGCCTGCATTCGCCAATTGAGGTCTGTTTCTTCCCCACCAGTCCGTTCTGGGAATAATCCAACGCGGCGAAAAACATCCGCTCGGTACATTGTGTTCGCCGTCACCGCCGTAGGCAGAAAAATATGTTGCGCTCGATGACCGGGATCGTCAAGTTGCAAAGCTTCGTAGCATTCAACAGGATGATTGAGTTCGTAAGGTTTAATTGTGCCAGCAACAGCGCCGATGGTGGGACTTGTAAAACCAGCTAAAAGGTCTATCAACCAGTTAGGATCGACGACGCAATCAGAATCGGTAAATGCTAGAAACTCGCCTCTTGCTTTGCGGATACCTGCATTCCGAGCCGTACCCGCACCGGGTATTGTTTCTAAAATTATGGTGTAAGGAGTAGCGGCGAGTAACTCCGCCGTGCGATCGCTAGAGTTATTATTAACCAATAAAATTTCTAAGCGGTCTTTGGGGTAGTCTAATTGAGATAAAGAATCTAACAGTGTAGGTAGTACGGCTTCGGCATTGTAGATCGGCACGATTACTGAAACTAGGGGATATTGCTCTAAGTTCCAATTAGTTTCTGATTGCATAGTAGGTAGTATTTTTGAATTTATTTAAGGGAAAAATTGATTAACCGAACTTCAACCAGCGTTTAGTAAAGCGTTCGGGCAACATACTTAAAGCTTCTTGTAAAAGTGCAGGTACAAGCAGCCGCAACAACAACAGATAAATCGAGCCGCCCAGCATTACACCCAACCCTAGCAACGCGCTTGGCTCGATCTGGAGGTTCGAGACCAAAACTAAAACTGCCACAGTCATGCCACCAGCCGCCCCTACTACTCCAGCTATGTTGTGGAGGTAGCGAGTATAGCTAGAACCTATACATTCAATGGTTTTGACTAGAATCAACGTTGCCGTTGCGGTGTTGGCTACAGTGAAACAGGCAGCAACTCCAATAATGCCAAAAGGCAAGCCAATCGCGAAGGAAATAAGTGCCAAAAACACCGTCAAAACAGTTAATTTTAGGCGCAAACGAGTTTTTCCTAGGGATAGTAAAACTGTGGCGTTTAGTTGGAGAAGCGATTGATTGATGCCACTAAAAGCTAATATTTGCAATACGGGGACGGCGGGCAGCCATTTTTGACCGTAAACGACTTGGACAAATTGAGGCGCTAGAGCAATTAATCCCATCATCAAAGGGATAGTAATCGAACTCAACAAACGAGTAGCCCGCAACCAACTGCGCTCGATTTTTTCGCGATCGTCTTGAAAACGTGAGAAAGCCGGAAACAAAACTCCCGAAAGCACTTGAGATAAACGCTGGACGGGGAACATCATTAGGTTATAAGCCATCGCATAGTAACCCAAGTCCGTTACACCCACAAACCGACCGATTAACAAGTTATCAGCGTTGCGTCCGACGTAGCCTAATAAATTTGCCGCAAATACATCATTACTAAAACCAATCAACTCGCTGACTTCTGCCCAGCAAAACTTCCAACTTGGTCGCCAGCTTGAAGCTGTCCACAGCATAGTTGTTTCCACCGCCGCCGCCATCGAGAGCCGTCCTACGAGACTCCAGATTCCCAGTCCCCAATATGCCATTGCGATCGCTAAGGCTGTACCGCAAAGCTGCCCCACTAGCATTCGTAACTCAAGGGCGCGGAAATTCATCTGTCGTCTTAATAAAGCCGCTTGAGTAGTGCCAAGGGAAAATAGTAAAAAGTTACAAGCTAATAGAGCGATGGTCGGCTGTACTGCTGGTTGATTATAAAATATGGCGATCGGCTGGGATAAAGCAATTCCAACTAAGGTCATCGCAATTCCCACCCCAATATTAATCCAGAAAACACTAGAAATTTGTCTTTCGGTAATATGTTGGCGTTGCACCAAAGCAGCACCTAAACCCAAATCAAGGACAAAATAGACAATGCCCGTAAATACGCTTGCCATTGCCAACAAACCAAAGTCATCTGGCACGAGCAGTCGAGCCAACACTATGCTAGTAGCGAGGTTGAGTATTTGCTGAAGCACTTGCGACATTCCAATCCAGCGCAATCCCGCAATAGTTTGTCCGCGAATATCTTGACTCGATTTATTTGACTCTGGTTGGTTTTGGGTGGGCATAGAAGTTTTGGACTGAATAGAAAAAATATTGCAGGTATAAATAAAAGTAATTTGCGCTCTAGCGATCGCGAGGGAATGCCTAAATATCAGCCCTCGGTCATCGTCAGGCTTGCAGCCCCTAAAAGCTGCTAGTAGCGGCTTGTTTGGATTTGCGAATTTGAGCAGCCAAGGCATAGTAAGCAGGTAGAGGCGTTACAGTTTTAGCAGCGCGATCGCCTTCTACAATCCCAAAACGCAAAGGATGCAAACCTTTTCCTTGAACGCCTCGATACCAAAAAAGCTGTTCTACCCGCGAGGTAAGAAGCGGTATCATACCTGTAACAAACTTAGCTTTGGCTTGCTCGTCGCCATCATCAGTCGAAAAACCTAGTTCAGTTATCCACAGAGGCTTTTTGACGCGACTGAGGAAATCATCTACCAAGCGCATGACTTGTTGGGGTTGCTGGCGGTAAGGATGGAGATTAACGCGATCGCAATATTTTTCAAGTCCGCTATCAATTAAAGCTTGCCAATAACTAGGTTTAGCCGCGCCACTACATCCGGCGGCAATTACTAATCCTTGCCCTTGAAAGACTTGATAAGCCGTTGCAAGAGTTTGAACGTAATCTGCGGGCGAACCAGAGTAATATTTTTCTAAATTGGGTTCGTTGCCAATTTCCCAAGCATCTACCAAGTCTCCCAAATTAGTTTGCAGCCAATTACAGTAGCTAGTCAAAGCTGTAGTTTGAGGGATAGATTCTAAGTTGCCATTTCCGGCATGGCTGGGAGTCCCCCACACTACAAAAAGAATCCGAAAACCGCGCTCTTTGGCTAATTGCAGAGCTTCCCGAATAGCAGAACCACCTTGATAATTACCCTTTTGCGGCTCGATTTCTGCCCAGTTGTACCAAACCCGCAACCAGCGAACTTGTAACTTTTGATAAGCGTCTAGTAACTCAAAACGTAAGGAATTTAAGCTTAATTCTGCACCGATATTTAGTCCAAAAAAATCTGGATAAATAGATTTTGCCCGCGCGATCGCATCGGTACGATCGGTTGAACTGCGAGTAATAGAAGCTAATATTGTCGGGCTGGCGATCGCTGCGCCGCCCAAAACCGCTAAAAATGTTTTTCTTTTCATAACACCCCTGCCAACAAGTCAGGTTTTTGAGGCTGTAA
Organism: Aliterella sp. RAGGC_92; assembly: GCA_030826005.1. GTDB lineage: Bacteria > Cyanobacteriota > Cyanobacteriia > Cyanobacteriales > Chroococcidiopsidaceae > Aliterella. Next base: position 12,598 of record JAPJOW010000018.1, on the reverse strand, counting down.
ATGCTTGACTATGCGTTCGGGATTGCCGATAACTACAACGTTTGCAGGTACGTTGCGACGGACAATGCAGCCAAGTCCAACTACAGAATTTTCACCGATATTTACGCCTTTAAGCACGCGCGCCCCGGCACCAACCCAGACGTTTTTACCAATGGTCACAGGACGCACCCCGCTCGGAAAAAGCGGCTCGTGACGGGCATCGGGGTCTACGTTGTGGTAATCTGTATCGAGGATGTAGCAGTCAGAAATCAAGCAGCGATCGCCAATATCTACTTGCTGGTAACAGCCTATAGAGCAGCCGTTGAGCAGGCAATCGCTACCGATAGTAATATTCCCCTCGCCAAAGAAATGATTGCGCTTGCGAATGCGAGTGCCGCTTTTAATCGTTACTTTGACTGAGCCGGACAGCTTGAGCTTGCCAGCAATTTGAACTTTTGGCTCGATAGTCAAATTCTGCCGATAGCGCTGGCGGTAGTACCAGCTTAGGGCAAAAGATAATAAATTTTGAACGAGCAGGGGCAGCGATTTTGAGTTTGTCATTTGGATATCCGCTTATAATTTGAATGCCCATTTTGCTGATGCCAAGGCATGGGCGGCTCTGGTAGCTGGGCGGGCAACCAAGGCAAGTGCGATCGCATGGAACTATGCTCCTCGTAGTTCCATGCACAACCAAGCCAAGCCGCCAGCACAAATACAGTGACGCTGGCAGCTTCAAGTTCGCCACTTGTCAAAGCAAAAGTCAGCCCTCCCCAAGCGCCCAAAGTAGGCGCTAGGATTGGTTGCTTGTGAATTAGTTTTAATAGCGCCACAATCATCCCAATCCAGGCTACGGCTAAGATAAACGAACCGAGTACGCCAGTTTGGTAGAGCGCGGAATAAATTTGCGAGTGAGAACCTAGAGGTACTTCTAATATTTTTGAGTGTCCGTGAGTGCCGTAACCCAAGAGCGGCGATTGTAAAAAAGCGGCAAAGGTTTCTTCATACAAAGCTAGGCGAGCCGCTCCCGAATCACTGCGGTACACGAAGAAGTATTTGTAAAGCTCATTAACAATAATCGGTGAAAATAAGCCGATGGGAATCAGGCTACTTAGAAGTAGTTTGCGTCCCAAGCGACTACCAAACCAAACGGCAAGGATAACAGCTAAAACAATGCCCACTTGCGCCGCCCGCGCTGCGGCAAACCAGATAGTTGCCAAGCCACCCAACCAAGCGAGGATTTGCCATAGGCGGTTGCGTTCGTTAATGGCTGCCATACAGATAAAAATGCTCATTGTCCCGGCTAAAGGAAACCAGTAGTAAAAAGACTTCAAGCGAGGTACAGGATCTACATCCCAGCCCAGGGCATCGTAGCCATAGAGCGCAGCATCAAAAAATACTTTAGCGGGAATAGAAGGTACGAGCGTAGCGATCGCGCTATGAGTTTGCAACAGCGAACCTGTTGCCATTAGGTAGGTTTGCCCGACGATAACAGCAATAAGTTGGCAAGCGCCGACAATACAAATAGCCCGCACAACCGGACGATAACGGATAGACAATCTCCGCATCGCATACCAAACAATCACTGTCAAAGTCCATACGCCAAAAATAGAACCAACGGTTGTGGTACTTCGCCCAATGGCTGCCGTTCCTAGGGCTAAATTGATAAGTAGGGAGACAATCCAGACCCCAATGTATACCCCCCACATCTGCCAGCCAAACGGCACGCTAACATGACGCGGGCGTTGCAGGCTGCGGTAAAAAAGATACCAACCAACTAAGGGATAAACTGCTAATTGAATGCCGATAATCCACCATAGAGGGATTAAAGCGATCGTCCAAAATACAACTTTCTCGGCGAAAAGATCCGGCGGCGGCCAAGCTAAAACAGATTGGCTGGGATTGTAGAGGTGAGAAGAAGCGGCGGCACGACGAATCATTTTAGTTCTCTACTTCTCGTTGCATTAGGAGTTGAAGTTGAGGAATTTTCGCTCCTTCGCGCTCGCGGTTGTCTTCTAGCATGGGGATTTGGGGCGGCGGGCTATTAACGCCAACAATTACTTGACCTAACAGGCGAGTTCCCCAGGTATGCAGGTTTTCCGCGCAAGCTTGCGCTCCTTTGCGACCTAAGCGCTGCGGGTAAGCCACCCATAACACGCCATCGCACATAGAAGCAATTACAGTCGCATCGGGACTATCTAATACGGGCGGGCAGTCCACAATAATTAAATCGTACTGTTTGCGGCTTTGTTCGAGTAGTGCCAGCCATTCTTTATAAAGAAATGGGGGTGGTGTATCGCTGATAGGCAAAATGTGGTAGTTAAGGGGCGTTTCTCTCGCCGAGGAATAGTTAGGGCGATCGCTATTATTGCCCCAATCAGGCTTGGGTAAGTTGCCGTTAAGCTGTTCGCAGCGTCCGTGAGCATCGATGAGCAAGACGCGCTGCCCGGCATGAGCTTCAATTGTTGCTAGGTTTGTAGCTACGGCAGAACGCCCTTCATTAGCAACGCCGCTACATACCGCAATTACCTGGACGCTTTGGGGCAGCATCCGAATATGGGCTTGCAGTAATTGGTAACTGTGACCGAGGGGACTATCTAGCACGGCGGTCTCGTGGATGAACAAGCCGTCGCCACTCCAAGGTATGGTGGCTAAAACCGGTAGCGGTAAAGTTTCTTTAAGTTCCAAAACTCCATCGATAACATCGTTGCGGCGCTGGAGTAACCAGACAACTCCTAGGGAAATACTCGTACTGACAACTAAAGCGATCGCGTAAAGCAAAGCGCGGTTGGGAGCGATCGGCAAAGGATTGACTTCGGCGGACTCGACAACGCGCACGTTACTAATATTTTGTTGCTCGGCAATTTGGCTAGTCGCGTACTTTTCTTTAAAAGTCAGGTATTCTTGTTGAGCCGTTTCCACAGCCATTTGCAAGCGATTTTGTTGCTTAATTAGAACGGGTAGTTGCTGGGAAAGCTGTTGAACTTGACGTAATTGTTGGCTGAGTTTGCTTAGTTGAGAAGCTTGAGCCGAGCGTTCGGTTTCCAGCCCCACCCACTGCTCGACTAAACGCTGGCGCAAGGGGTCGATGGCGGCGATCGCCTTGGGGCTTGGCTGGGTAGCAAGACTACTGAAATGCTCTTGTAGCAAGACTTTAAGTTGATCGCGCTTGGTTTGTGCGCTTACTACTTGGGGGTTTTGGTTCGTAAAACGAGCTTGTAAATCGGCTAAATCGGCTTCAGCTTGTAGTAATTTAGTTTGTAATTGCTGGTAGCCCACATCTTGACTTACTCCTGCGGCATCAACAGAAGTATCTAAATTAGTCGGTAGCTGGGTTTTGAGCCGCGCAACTTTTTCTTCGGTAAAGGCAAGCTGGACTTGAGCGGCGTTAACTTGGGTTTTTAAATCTACTAAGGTTTTAGTTAAAGCATCGGTTTCGATCGCCGTTCCCAAAAAGCGATTTTGAGTTTGAAATTTTTCTAGTTCGTCTTGAGCTTCTTGGAGTTGGTTTTTAAGCTCTGGCAAACGCATTTCTAAGAATTTGCGGGCAGAAGAACCTTTTGTGCGGTTAGTTAGCAAGTTTTCTTGAATGTAGACAGCAACTACAGCTTGGGTTACGGCTGCCGATACTTTCGGCGAGGCGGATTTATAAGAAACCTCGATTAAGTCCGTTGCCGTTATCGGCTTGACAATCAAATTTGCATAAGGAAAGTTTTCTTCGGGCAGATTGAGTTGGGCTAGAGCTTCTTTAAAAATTGGATAAGAAGCTAATAGTATTACTTGGTTATTAACTGGGTTTACCTTTTCGCCTACGGCATCTAGCCTTCCTACTTCAACTTGATTGTTCAAGCCTGTAAGCTGTTCGGTACTGCGCGGGTACTCGATCAGCACTTTGGCAGTGGCAGAATAGGTAAAAGGAATTCGACGGATAATTACTCCAGCAAGACCAAGGAGCAGCATGAGTGTAATTAAGAAAGGCCAGCGCTCTTTGCTCAAGGCGTTAAGGACGCGGAGAGTAAAGGAAGGACGAGCAGAAATAGACCAATCAGTGTTCACGGGGTATTTTACTTTTACTTAATAAATAAGGTTAATGGCTGATGCCTTCTACATATAAAATGCCCAAAGCTGGGGCATTATCCGATCGTGCCGCTATTATTTGCATTTCGAGCTTGAAACCAACGGGTGGCTTGGTGCAGTCCAAATTGTTTGACTGACTTAAATAAAGGTTTGGGGACGATTGCTTGCAGCGCGATCGCGGCAAAGGTAATTGCGGCTCGTTCGTCGCGCCATAGAACTTGCGGGCTATGACGTAGGGACTGGAAACTATGTTTCCGCGCTTGGGCATAATTGCCTGCGACAAAGGCGGCTCTTGCCATCCAGCGATGAGTGCAGGCAATAACTAATGGTTTTAGCTGCCGGACGCTGTCAGGAGCATAGGTGGCTACTTTTGCTAAAAATGCTTCTACGCCTTTGAGCATCCGCTCGGTATCGGCGGTAAAACTAGCTCCATGAATGCGATACTCGGTCAATTGACGGGGAACGAGCCGGAAATGATGCCCGTTAAAAGCTAAACGTACCCAAAGTTCGTGATCTACAAGGCGATACAATGTTTCATCAAACCCGTTATTGGCTTCTAGTACGGAGCGACGAACTACAGAAGTGCTACCATTACCGAGATAGTTTTTGAGGAGCAAAGCTTCGTGGGTGAGTAACTTTTGAGTTTGAGCCATCATTAGCCCCGTCCGCTTGCCTTCAACGTCAATAAATGCCGACCAATCGTAGCTGACAGAGGCATTTGGATCGGCTTCCATTGCTTGTCTATGCGCCGCCAACTTTTCTTCGCACCAGCGATCGTCCGCATCTAAAAAAGCTACAAATTCGCCTTGAGCAGCACGAATCCCGGTGTTGCGAGCCGCCGCTAATCCGCCATTTGGACGATTGAGGAGATGAATGCGCGCATCTGTAAAAGTAGATACCATTGCTGCGGTGTTATCAGTAGAGCCATCATTAACTACAATCACTTCAAAGTCTTTTTCGCATTGTGCTAAAACTGAGTTGAGGCAGTCAGTAATATAAGGACTAGCATTGTAAGCTGGAATCACAACGCTAAATTTTGGCTTGCCTACCGATGGAGAATTTTCTAATTTATCAACTAGATAGTTGGGCATAGTTAAGTTTAGGCTGGGTAAGTTGTAAGTAAAGCGACTCATACTGTTGCCAAGTACGGGCAAAAGTCCAGTGCTGACAGTAATCTGCTTGTGCCTGTTTGCCTAAGCGATCTCGTAAGTCTGCGTTGTTAAGTAACTCTTGCAATGCTTGAGTGAGACTTTGAGCATCAGCACTTTGGCAAAGTAAACCATTTTCCTCGTGGCGGAGAACTTCTAAGTTGCCGTCTACATTTGTAGCTATACATGGTTTGCCCGCCGCCATTGCTTCTAGTAACGCCAGTGGTAGTCCTTCGTATAATGAAGGCAAGACAAAAGCTTCAGCTAAAGTCAGCCATTGGGGTACGTCGGTTGTATGACCTAAAAACAGCACTTGCTCGGCAATCCCTAGTCTTGCGGCTCGATCGCTTAGTTGCGCTGTTAATTCGCCATCGCCAGCTAAAACAAAGCACCAAGATTGACGCACGCTAGGAGGCAATAAGGCGATCGCATCTAATAAGTAACTGTGTCCTTTTTGCTGTGAAAGACGAGCTACCGTTAAGCAAAGGCGGCGATTGCCTACTTTGGCGGGTAAGCTTTGGCGCAACGCTTGTACCGATTGAGAATCGGGACAAACAAAGTTAACTCCATTAGGAATCAGGGCGCGGCGAGATTTTGGTAATTGAAAAAATTCCGCGTGGTGTCGATCCATAGAACTAGAACAACCAACGACACAACCTGCTAATCTTGTCAATCTCCGGCGATCGCGATAGGCAATGTGATTTGTTTGGACGGTAGCTGGCAGTTGAGGAATTAAACTTACAAGTAGAGAGCAGTAGCGATCGTGGACGTGAATTAGGTCGTATTGCTCTTGCTTGCAGTGCAATAAAAGCTGCCACCAATCCCAGCCTTTATTGCCAGTAAAAAACCTTTGCGCGCCAACGGCGGTAGAAATGGGCGTGTCTTTAGCTAAAATTTTGACACTGTGACCGCTACGGCGAGCGGCGTTAGCCAGGTCAACTACTACCTTTAGCGATCCTCCTCCTGTTTGAAATTGATAAATTGCTTGTAGAATTTTCATTGCTAAACAGGTTAATTATTGAATAGCGGTGGTATCGATAATTTTAGGATTTGTCGCAATCAGATGAGCTAAGTCTGCATACTCTCCAACAATAGAATCGCTAACGTTTTGGGTATTGATGACTTTGGTGTAATTGCGGTTAAATTTGGCTAAGGCAACTTGGAACATAAAAGCTGGATTGCCTAACAAGTAACGGATAGCTAAACGCTTAGGCTCAAGAGATAAGCGATACAACCATTCCCAACCTGCGTTGGCAAGTATTTTTGGGCAGTCTGGGACGACTCCCGCCAAGCGATCGATGACCGCGCCCCCGGTTAATATTGCATTAACCGCAAGACGACTTTGGTGCAGGCGCACCCAGTTTTCTTGAATAGGCATCCCCATACCTACGATTAGTATTTGGGGTTTGATTGAGTTTATTTGATGAACAACGGCGGTGTTTTCTAAGGGATCGTCTGTAGAAAAGTAGCCATCGCATCCATTGACGATCGTGTTTGGATAGTCAATCCGCAAGCGTTCTAACGCCTTTTGCGAGTATTCTGGTTTAGCGCCGAGTAAAAATATTGATAAACGATGGCGATCGCAATGTTCTAGTAATTTTGGCATTAAGCAAGTATAGGAAGCGCGATAATCTATAGGTAATTTGCGCCCTTCCATGTAGCTAATAGCGTTTAAAATTCCTAAACTGTCGCAATGGGTAATATCTGTACTTTGCATAAATTCGTAGAACCAAGGTAGCTGCAAAGAAAAGTTAAACCCATGCACGTTGTAATGCGATACAGTAATTTTTTTTTGTTCTATGCAAGCATTATGAATAGCTGTAATAATGCTTGAGACAGTCATACAATTAATCCGCCGCCCCAATAGATCCACATCAAAATTAGGTAAGTTCTCTGCGGGGTCTGCGCCTTGCTCCGTAACCATAAAATTTTTGTCTCCATCTCTCAAGATATACGCAATAAAACTCTCGGCTCAATGAGTTATTTGTGCCGTTGATTAATATTTGAAATTATTAAATGCACGCCTGTAAAAATCGCGATTAAGTTCTCACACTTTTGAGAACTTATTTTGCCCCTATAACTGTTATAAGTTTGATAGGGTATCTTTGGATAAAGTGTAAATAAATTAATTATAAAGACACTATAAATCCTAGAATAAACCCCTAAACCTGCTTGTCAAGTCTAAGCTACTAACGTCTAAAAGTTTACAGAAAATTTATGATGTAAATGACCAAACTGAGCAGGGCTAAATACTATAAAAGTATAAGTTGTTTGCTGCTAACTTAAATAAGTGATTATACTTCCTTGAAAAAGCAAACAAATGTTTATTTGTTTGCTCAAGTATGGTAGGCAATTGCAAGTAAACCCTAAGTTCCAGCTTGGAAAAATAAACAAAAGTAATGCTTTTACTTACAAAGGAGGAAAACGCGGACTCCACCATTGAGCTAAAGCAATCCAAGATGTTTCTAGCTGGTGATAAGCATCCTTAGTTGAAACTCGATCTAAGGGTACAGATAAATGCGACCACAGACAACGGCGATCGCGTAAGTCGCTTTGAGCCGTTAACCACCGCAAGATATTCTTTGATTGGAGGTCGTATTTTTGGCGATTATCAAAAAACTGTTCGCTAGTGACGGTGCTTTCACCTTGGGGATTTATACAAGAAATTAGATGAGCTTGATTTTGATAGGTAAAGAGTTGATAAAAGCCAGTTTTTTGTTGATAGCGCGTAATTAAATTAAGCTGGCTGCTATCTACGGGAATAGAAGTATAGTTCTTAATAAAAAGCTGAGAATTACCACTTGTACCAACTACATAGTGCATATTTACATCTAGTTGATGCTTTTTGCCTTGGGTATAGCGGTAATGTTTATTTTTGGATAAAAGCTGGTTATCTTCAGTATTTTTAGTTGTAGGTGCGGTATTAACGGCTTGAACTTGCCATCTTGATAGCGGTACGATGGCGGGGAAATTATAATTAGTAGGTTTTCCGATTGCGGGATCGAAAACTGACTTAGCAAGAATCGATACCAACCCGATAAAAGTTGCAGCTAAAAATGCCGTGCGGAATTGTTGCCAAAAAATCATAGTTGCTCAAGTCTTGGTGACGTAGAATCGTCCGGGTTGCCTTGTTGGAGGAGAAAACGGCAAAATAAGCCAAAAATTAGGATAGAAACTAAAGAAAATATTTGCGAGCCGTCGCCTTGATGCCAGTATTTAAAGGTTTCTAGATTGGAAAAAGCAACTAAAATAGCCATTAAAGCAATCCGAATACCATTAACCACAAAGGCGATAAATACGGCTAGAGCAGGTAAAAAAACTTTTTCTACTGGCTTCGTGGGAAACATCACTAAAAACAGTATTGACAGCTTAAACATCATTAGCATTGGGATTAGCCCAGAGCAGCCTGCATAAACTTCTACAGAGCCTGTGGGAAGAATGACGTTAACGCCTTGAAGTTTTACGTCAAAACCTCCGTACCATAGTAGAAAATAAGCAAACTGAGCCGCGATCGCATTTAAGTCTGCAAACCTTTCTATAATACTTCCTACCACTACTTGGGGAAGTACGAGCGTAAAGATAACGATCGCTTCTTGCCAATACTGTTTTAACCCTTGAAAGCCGGAACTCAGCATTCCCAGACCTAAAAAAGTTATTAGAGGTGAAATTTCTACCAAGATATCGTTAGGAATATGAACGAACATACTTCTAACTAGAGGCAAAAATATCAGCACTAAACCCAAAAAACTAGCGATCGCATTACTTTTTAAAGCTAAGTTTTGATGTTTTCTACTGATTAATAGTAGAACTACACTCCAGCAGATCGCACTAATACTGATTTTATCGATGTCGCCATCGAATTTCCAAACTGCATTAATATGGATAGCAATTAAAGCCCCGGTTATTGCTAATAACCAAAAGTTATGCTTCAGTACTTTTTCACTTAAGTGATGATGATTGATTACTCTCATTAGCTATATGTTCGCTGACATTCCCAGCATTATCTTTTTGTTCTAACAGTTAATAGATAATAGTTTGCGCCGACTTTTGTTTGTGTTTTAAGTTGCGCTTGAAGGTTGAGAACATACCTAAAGCCCCAAGTCCTAGTAGTCCCAAAGTTGCTGAAGGGGTAGGAACAGTATGAGGTTTAGTAGCCATCAATACATAGTTTCCTTCTTCAGTTCTAAATCTGACCGGTAGCGTCTGTAAACTAACAACTGGGTCTGTACCGTAGTTGCCAGCAATATCGATGCTAAAATTATCTTTATTACCGCCAGACTGTAGCCCAAAACTAGCATTGCCTCCTCGACAAGTACCGGAAAGCACTGTAGCACCTGAAGATATACAAACATCAATGCCTTGATATCCCCCAGGAAACCTTTGCGCCCCAGTTTCTACATAAGTATAATCAAATACACTTCCTGCCGGATTGAAGGAAGCTGATGTAGCATTAGGAGTTACACCTAAACCTAGACTTGTGATTGTAGCTTGGTAAGAAGCATCTGTTTGATTGCTAAATGTAGTTTCTAAGGACAGAAGGGAAGAAGTTAAGTCGGTAACTGTGAAGTAACCTTTTGCTCTTAGGGGTGAAGAAGTCTCGCCTTCCAAAATCCAATAGGTTTTGAAGGTTTTGCCAATATCATCTGTTGTAATTTCAATAGTATAAGGCGCTTTGTTTGCTTCCGAACCAGGTGCGGAATCGGGATTTAAAGAGCCGACAGTAAAGGCACTAGCTGGGGAAGATCCAATATATGCTGTAGCTATACTAGCAGTGACTAGCAGGAAATTACAGGCGGTTTTGTACTTGAAATTTTTACCGTTCATAGGTTTTTGCTCTTGTGTTTTCTAGGAAAGATTGGGTTAAACTAATAGCGATTTGAGGTAGCTGCTGTAAGATTTTTAGCCAGAGAAGCAACGCTGGCTCTTAGTCGTTTGTTTGTAAAAGTAGATTAAAAATGTTTTCAATCTACGTGAATGCCTAGACATTATCTGCAAGTGATACTCGCTTGCATAAATGACAAATGGCTGAATTGCCTGCATTTACAAACTTTAGTCCAGCCTGAAAAGTTTATTTTTGGTCGGGATAAACCCAAAAATAAACTGTACATTTACTACCGACACCCCTTTGCTGTTTGGTAAAGCACCCCAGTAATTTCTACAGTGTCATATATAACTTGCTAGTAGGTAGGAATTACATAAAGTATTTATGAAAAAATAGTAAACTTACTTAAAATGTGTAAGTAAGGTATGACAATAAATAGGGAAAGTTTACACGCTGCAATATTTTGAGCTATCTACCGCTTAGTAGTTACGTATTATTACTGAAGAAGTTAATCATAAAAGTAAGGACTATACACAAAACTTGTAAATTTTTGGGCGGATAAGTACCGTAGATTTACGTAGAGCAAGTAAGGAAAGCTTAGTTTAAAGCGATCGCATTTATGTCGCAACAATTTATCAAACCCCCACGTACTTACAAAACGGAGCGTTCCGCCCTTGTTGACAAGGAGCAGGCATTTGATTAATAAGTGCAATTTATATAACTGCCGAATGAGTTATCTTTGTTGAGCGCTACTTAATATCGAAAGTAGATAACTTAACCTAAATATTCTCCATGCAAGCGTATGATGTCGTCATTATTGGCGCTGGTCATAATGGGCTAGTTTGTGCCGCTTATCTACTCAAAGCTGGCTACAGCGTCCTGTTACTCGAAAAACGCCCAATTCCTGGCGGCGGTTCGACAACTGAAGAAACTATGCCCAAGGAAGCACCAGGATTCAAATTTAATCCTTGTGCGATCAATCATATATTTATCCACTTGGGGCAAGTAGTAGAAGAACTAGAATTGACAAAGTATGGATTAGAGTATTTGTATTGCGATCCAGTAGTATTTTGTCCTCATCCCGATGGTAAGTATTTCTTAGCCCATCGTTCGGTAGCAGAAACTTGTAAGGAAATTGCTCGATTTAGCGATCGCGATGCCGAACAATACGCTAAATACGTAGAATACTGGCAGCGCTTTGTCAACTCAATTGTGGCTTTTTTCAACTCCCCACCCAAATCATTAGTTGATATTGCTGGCAATTATGACTTAAAAAGACTGCAAGACTTATTTGGGATTCTCGGCGGTGCAGATTCTACTTTAGACTTGCTGCGGACAATTTTAAGCAGCCCTTTAGATAATATCAACGAGTATTTTGATTCTGAGTTTATCAAAGCACCGTTGGCGCGAATGTCTGCGGAACTGAGTTCGCCGCCCTCACAAAAAGCAATGGCATTTGGGGCGATGATGATGGTTCTGCGCCACAATCCAGGTATGGCAAGACCTCGCGGCGGTTCTGGGGGATTGGTTGATGCTTTAGTAAAGTTAGTTACAAGCAAGGGTGGTGTAATTTTAACCGAGCAAGATGTCGAGCAAGTATTAGTGGATGATGGTAAAGCTGTAGGCGTAAGAGTTGCTGGTGGAAAGGAATATCGCGCCAATAAGGGCGTAATTTCCAATATTGATGCGAAAAGGCTATTTTTGCAGCTTGTAGATGAGAACGATGTTAACAGTGCTGACTCCAATTTGCGCGATCGCTTAGACCGTCGCATTGTCAACAATAATGAAACTATCCTCAAAATTGACTGTGCTTTATCCGCACCACTGAAGTTTGAACATCACGAACACAGGAACGAATACTTGATGGGTTCGGTGCTGATTGCTGATTCTGTCAATCATGTAGAAAAGGCGCATACCGACTGTACGATTGGCAAAATCCCCGACGAAGATCCATCAATGTATCTAGTTATGCCTACCGCCCTCGATCCATCAATGGCTCCTGAAGGCAAGCATACACTGTGGATTGAATTTTTTGCTCCCTATCAAATTGCTGGCGCGGAAGGTACGGGATTAAAAGGTACGGGGTGGACTGACGAGCTTAAAAATAAAGTAGCAGATCGCGTAATCGCCAAACTAGCCCAGTATTCGCCCAATCTCGATCGTTCCATAATTGCCCGTCATGTCGAAAGCCCTGCGGAGCTTGGAGAACGACTAGGTTCTTATAAAGGCAATTACTATCACATAGACATGACTTTAGACCAAATGCTCTGTTTCCGCCCTTTGCCAGAGATAGCCAATTACAAAACCCCCATTGATAACTTATTTCTGACAGGTGCGGGGACTCATCCAGGTGGTTCGATTTCGGGATTGCCTGGGCGCAACTGCGCGCGGGTATTTTTGCAACAACAGCATCCCATTGCCCAAACTCTTAAAGATGCGCGAGATACGATTGCATCAACAGTAAAGTCAGTATTTGACGATAGTTAGCAATTAGGGAGGAGTGCGATCGCATCCTCCCTAAAGCAATTTCATCCCCTTGTCTCCTCAAATTTCCTGAGAACGCACTGTAGAACTA
>JAPJOW010000270.1 GCA_030826005.1 Aliterella sp. RAGGC_92 | reverse complement strand
GCCTGTAAACGATCCCAACCATTTTGATAAAATAGTAACAATCATTCTAAAGCTAAGTCAAATTATCATTTTCAAAGACAAAATTTGCAGTGAATAAAGTAAATAAAATAATATTTACCATTCATAATAAAATTCATAAAATTAGAGAAAAATTTTAGTTATGTCTAAAGGCAGATAAGCAAAATATTTCTACTGATAGATAGTGAATTTACAAATTATGTAATTAAATGAAACTCTGAAGTAAAAAGTAATCTTACGTACTAAATAAAGGAAAAATTGAGTTATGTCTTACGTAAATAGACCAATTGATGATGTAATTAATGAACCGGGAATTACCAATAAAGTTGTAGACTATCACGATCGCGTGAGATGGGGTCCGATTATCTCAGGATTAGTAGTAGCACTAGCAACTCAGTTAGTTTTAACAGCATTAATTGGGGCATTAACTTCAGGTTTTATTTCTGATTCAGGCGCACCTAGATCGAATGCCGATGGCGCGGCTACAACGGCGGCAATTAGTTCAGTTATTGCTTTACTAATTTCTTTATTTATCGGTGGATGGTTTACAGCCCAAGCTTGCGGTCCTATGAATCGTAAAACTGCTTTATTAAATGGAACAATTTTATGGGCGACAACTTTGGCACTTAGCTCTTGGTTACTGGCAAGTGGAGTTAGCGGAGCTTTTGGTTTAGCAACTAACGCTGCTAGTAATGCGGCGGGAGCAATAGCCGACCAAGTACAGCAACAGGGTGGAGTAAATGTACCTCCTGCACCAAATGTAAGTGCAGAGCAGACTCGCGCGATCGCCGAGGGCGCAACTAGAGGATTATGGTCTTTTGTATTTGGTTCATTGCTAGGTTTAGCGGCGGCGATGATTGGCTCTGCGGCGGGTGCGCGTAGTCCTAGAGGAAATTATTAAACTCCTTTAACTAATAAGGGTAACAACTCTAATTTAAATTCAAGAAGTCATCCAGCACTTTGCAAAAGGTGCTTTTTTATTATTTAAGTGGAAGTAACTAGACCTTTTGTAAAAGTCTAAAATTTTTTTTAAGTCGGCTTATACGGAGTTTGGCTGTTAGCAAGTAGGTTTTAACTCTAGGCGAGCTAGGTTTTTATCAGCGTAAATGCGATCGCGCTCAACGATTGCATTGAGTTTTAACCATAGGCGCGTTGCAAAAGGTCTATTGAATTCAATTCTAAACAGCGATCGCTTATTTAAGTTAAAACTTTATTATTAAAGCCCTAACTTTTCTCTAATTTGCTGTACGCTTACGGTTGCAGGCTGGGTAGCGTCTACTTGGATGCTATCTTCCGGTTCTTCTAAAACGTCGAATTGACTTTGTAAGAGATTTATAGCCATAAAATGATTTTGGCGCTGTTGCAACCGCTTTTGCAGTAAGTCAAACGAACTTTTGATATAAACTAATCTCATGTGCTGAGAATCTTGCCATAGGATTTGGCGATAGGATGATTTGAGCGCAGAGCAGGCTAAAACTACATTTTTATCTTCTAACAACCATCGAGCGATCGCCCTACGCAATTTTTCTAGCCAGGGCATTCTATCTGCATCGCTTAAAGGAATACCGTGACTCATTTTCTCAATATTGGCTACAGAATGGAAAGCGTCAGCATCGCTAAATTCCCAATTTAACGATGCTGCCAGCAATTTACCAATTGTAGATTTGCCCGAACCGGAAACCCCCATCACAACAACAATCATTTACGTGCAAGCTAAAGTTATTTAATCAATTTTTACTGCATTTACCTAACTTTTTAGTTGCCTGTCGTAGTAGTCCCATTGGGCGAAGTATTAGACGTGCTGCCGCCATTAGGAGTGCCATAAATTGAGTTAGAGTTTATATTGCCGTTAGGATTGCTGTAGATAGGATTGCTGCTAGATGTGCCGTTGGAATTCCCATAAATAGGGCTACTGGTGGAATTTGTATTGCTAGAACCCCCACTAGGACGGCTAAAATTAGGATTGGAGTTGAAATTAGAATTGAAATTTGAATTGTTCCTAGAATTATTAAAAGTGCTGCTAGGACTATTGATTCCGTAGGGATTGTTTGAAGAACTGCCAGGGCTGGTGTTATTAGGTGTTCTGGGAGTTGTAGTGTAAGTTCCAGTTCTACTATCAAAAGTTGGGACACTTTCAGTGCTACTAGGAAGCGGACTATCGCTAGGAGTAATAGTGCTAGGATTTGCTTGCGGTATTAGGGGGTTAGTAGGAGTTGTACTCCCACTAGGAACTGTAGTTTGAGTAGGGGAAGTAGTTCTAGGTATAACTGAACTTGTAGAAGCTCCGCTCGGACTAGAGGGAGAAGGAATAAATGTCCTGTTAGGAGTAGTAGTAGTTAGATTTGGGCTGGTAGGAATTGGAGGAACAACTGCACCTCTAGGCGAAGTAGTAGTTAAATTTGAATTGGGCGAAGTAGTAATTGCATTAGGATTAGCAGTGTTCAAATTACTATTAGTTACGCCATTATTCCCTAAAGGTAAATTATTACCTGGTATTGCACTGCTGCTACCTCCACGCAAGTTATTATCAGGGACAATATTAGTCGATCTACCTGAGTTTAAGTTGCTGCCAGAATTAATTGCAGCATTGTTATCCGGGCTAGTTGGATTAGTACCGGATGAACCAACAACACCTGGTGTGACCGTAGCATCAAGATTACCTGTGGTATTAGGTATCGTTGCATCAAAAGGGCTTGAGGGGTCAGAAATACTGCTGCTAGGGGTTTGATTCACCGTAGTACGGCTAGATTGGCGCTGTGAAAGTGCAATTGTACTAATTACAGCACTAGCTCCCACAATTCCCGCCAAAATAGCTATTTTTTGACGTGGGCTGAGATTATTAATTGTGTAGTTTAAGTTTTGTAAGTTCATTTTTGCGCCTCTTTGCATTACCAATCGTTTGATGAGTGAGTATTATTACTATATTTCGTTCAAACGCACTCGTTTATATTTGTTCAATTGAATAGAAATTTAAGTCCCTTGTCGCCATCAAACACAATCTACCAATGCTGCTTTTATCAGCTTAAGGATATAACAATTTTTAAGGAGTTATAGCTTCCGTTGGCCAAAATCCTTGTAGCTAGAAGCTCAGGATTTTGGCTTGTCTTCTGACAAACTAAGGTAGTTTATATTTAAAACCACCTATCAAAGGGAAGATAAAATTAGTCCCTAAACAAGATGTTTTCCATTTTTAGCTGAGAAATTCGCGGGGGTCGGTTACATAGCCTGTTATAGCGGAGGCGGCGGCAGTGTAAGGCGAAGCGAGATAAATTTGTGCAGTTTTTTCACCCATACGACCGGGGAAGTTGCGATTAGTTGTAGAGACACAAACTTCCGCGCTATTCATGCGACCGAACGTATCTTTAGGACCGCCAAGGCAAGCCGCGCAAGAAGGTGCAGCAGGTTCGATACAGCCAGATTCTATAAAAATTTCTGAGAGGGTTTGCCCAAGATATTTCTGAGTAAATAAGTCTTCGTAAACTTTTTGGGTAGCTGGAACTAAGTAAGTAGGTACTTTAACTTTTTGACCCTTAAGAATTTGCGCCGCATTGATAAAGTCTGTGGTTTTGCCACCCGTACATGAACCAATGTAAACTCGGTCAATTTTGACATCGGAGCATTCCCGCGCCTTGGCTCGATTGTCGGGGGAGTGAGGTTTGGCAACTACAGGCTCTAGTTGCGCGACATCGTAAGTATAGGTACTATAAAATTTAGCATCGCCATCGGTGTAAAAAGATTCAAAAGGTTTGTTAGTGCGCGATCGCAAATAATCATAAGTAGTTTCATCGGCGGCTATTGTCCCATTTTTGCCTCCGGCTTCAATTGCCATATTACATAGGGTCATGCGTTCTTCCATTGTCAGGCTTTGCACGGTTTCCCCCGCAAATTCCATCGTCCGGTAAGTCGCCCCAGCAACGCCAATATCGCCAATAATTTGCAAAATCAAGTCTTTGGCAAGTAAATAATTGGGCATTTCTCCATTTAATATAAATTGCATGGTTGCAGGTACTTTAATTAACAATTTGCCCGTACCCATAATAAAACCCGCATCGGTATTACCAATTCCAGTAGCAAATTGACCGAAAGCTCCAGCGTTACAAGTATGAGAATCCGTACCAAATAAGACTTCTCCAGGGCGAGTGTGTCCTTCTTGCGCTAACGCTACATGACAAACACCTTTGTAATCTGGGTTAGCTTTAAAGTCGGCGCGGTCGGTAATATCGTAAAAATATTTTATGCCTTGTTCGCGGGCAAAATCTCGTAAAATATCGACGTTGCGATTAGCGCGTTCGTCGGCGGTGAAGATATAGTGATCGGGAATCAAAACTATCTTTTCGCTGTCCCAAACTTTAGCATCCGCCCCAAATTCGCGCTTGAATACGCCGATAGTACCGGGACCGCACACATCATGAGTCATCAATAAGTCTACATCTACCCAGATATTTTGTCCTGGCTCTACTACTGCTTGGTTTGCAGCTTTAGCCAAAATTTTTTCTGTTAAAGTCATTCCCATAACAATCTTTGTTCCTCTTGATAAAATCTAGATTTTTTGGCGGTGGCGTTTATAAAACTTAGTTAGATGCTGGTAGAAGTCGCAAGATGTTATTCTATCAATTTATTTTGGGTAGCTGACGTTGGCTTAGATATCGCCAGCCAATTTGAGTTTAAAAGTTGGCATTGCCAACAAAAGTGCCAGTTCTAGAAGTCAATTATCCAATTTGTGCCTAGCTAAAGGACGGGGGAGCGAAGTCTCTTGCTTTTTGAGGCTCATTTGAGGAGCGCTAATAGTGAAAGCAGCATTTACCCGCCTAAATTATCCAAAAGCTCTGTGTACCTTTTATACCTTAGTTCTAAGTCATTTTTGACACTTCCATTTACTGCATCATATTTTGAATTTTTCTTTTGATGACAAAAGCAAGAATTTTTTTTCGTCTGGAAGCTGATATGTTTTTTTCTATAAACAATTAACTTCTTTAGGTTTATAAAGCGCGCTCCATAAACATTGTTAAGATTTTTATAACAACTTCCGTATTTTCTACATTAGAGAAAGTTAGCCTATGAATTATATTGATATTAGGCTTTTTGCCTACAGTAGTCTAAAAG
>JAPJOW010000017.1 GCA_030826005.1 Aliterella sp. RAGGC_92 | reverse complement strand
TTTCGTCCGAATGTCATTACCGCTTAGATATTGGAGATGAGAAGCCATAATAAATCTAATAAATTTGAACGTGAATTAATGATATGTAGAGACGTTTTAGTGAAACGTCTCCCTCGCCGCCACGATGATAAAACGTCTCGCCCGCCACGATAACAAAACGTCCTTTCTATCATGTTGACATTTTGGATAGGATATTTTCGTATTTTGCCAGATTCCCGACTATCCAACCGTAGGGTAATGAGACTTTGTACCTCTAAGCCTTAAAATTAAAGCCTGAAATATACAATATGGTTTACTATGGCGCTCAAACTCAAAGTTCCCAATATTATGTGTGCTGGTTGTGGCGAAACAATTACTGACTCTATCCATACTATGGAGCCAGAGGCCAAAATTGATGTAGATGTTCAAGCCAAAACTGTCACCGTAGAATCCGCCGCTTCCGAAGAAACTATCAAGCAAGCAATTGTCGCCGCAGGTTTTACCGTCGAAGGCTACCAGCAAGGATAACTTTTTAATAAAACAAGAGACGCTTATCAAAACGTCTCTTGGCAAACTATTTAACTTTTGTGTAAATACCCCCAATTAGTGATGAGTAGGGGCTTTATCGGGGAGTTATACCCTACTTTTTGGGAGAAATCAACATCATCATGTTGCGCCCCTCTTTTTTGGGTGCTTGTTGAACTTCACCAAATGGCTGTAAGTCCGTTGCCATACGCTTTAGCAACGTTTCTGCTAAGTCGCTGTGCTGAATTTCTCGACCTCGAAACATGACTGTTGCTTTTACTTTATCGCCGTCTTTGAGGAAACGCTCGGCTTGATTTATCCGCACTTTGTAATCATGCTCCTCAATTTTGTAGCGCATCTTTACTTCTTTAACGTCGGCGGTGTGTTGCTTTTTCCTCGCCTCGCGCGCTTTCTTTTCTTGTTCAAACTTATATTTGCCGTAGTCCATAATTCGGCAAACTGGCGGTTCGGCTTTGTCGCTCAGTAATACTAAGTCTAACCCTCGTTCTTCAGCTACAGTTAGCGCCTCTTGGGGGGTAATAATTCCTAGTTGCGCCCCGTCACTATCGATTACTCGAATTTGCGGGAAGCGGATGCGTTCGTTTATTTGGGGTAAATCGCGAGTTCTTCTTTTTTCTATCACTGGTGTTAAGATTTAATAGCAACTGTTTGTTAGTAACCTGGCTTTAATTCAAGCGCGGAAAAAATTAACCATTAGCAGCATTTTTCTTTCAAGCTATACTTAAAAAAATTGCACCCTGCATTTAGTTAATCTGTAGCAAACAGATGACCTTCTTTGTACTTGCAATTCACCATAGCATTTTTTACCTAAAAATTACCAGTGCATAAAGTCTGACTTTTGTAAAGTTTTTCTTAATTTTGATGCGATCGCGCGTTTTGTTGATGCAGGCAATTAATAGCATCGCTGGTGGGGACTTGCTCAAAATGTTCGTAAAAATTACTGACGCTAAAAAAAGGTTCGGGGGTGTGAAGAATGACTAATATATCGCCCCAATTTTGCAACCAAGGAAGCAAAGAAGCAGGAGCAACAGGGGCGCATAGCCAAATAGCTGCGGGTTGGTACATTTTTAAAGATTGGGCGGCGACAGCCATAGTTAGCCCGGTAGCAATCCCGTCATCAACAATAATTGCGATCGCACCAGTTAAATTGACATCAGGACAAGCGGGTAAAAATTGCGCGTTTTGTACTTTAGCTGTAGCTAAAGCCGTATCTAATACAGTTTGTCTACTTGCAGGCTTTTTTGGTACTCGGCTTTGTTCCCATAAAATATGACCATTGGCAGTTACCGCACCAATAGCAAGTTCCGGGTTTTTGGGATGAGTGATTTTTTTAGCAACGATCGCGCTCATTGGACATTGTAACAAACGGGCTACAGGTAAAGCTACTGGTAAGCCGCCGCGTGGCAAAGCATAGACGACTTGAGGCGGCATAATTGTATCTGCGGACAGTTTGGTAATTGTCTTGTAAATCGCTGCGGCTAACTGAATTCCTGCATCGGTGCGATCGCGAAAAAATGGCAGTGACATAAGCGCGCCTAAATAAGCGTAGCGGACTTACCTTTGATATTGACTGATTTTTAGAAAAAGTTAGCAAAAATTGCTACTTTTGACATAGTTTAACTAGCAGAGTGTAGCGCGTGGAATGAGTTTAAAATTAAGGCACACTAAGTAGGATGCGATCGCTGACGTAAATAAATTTCCATGAATAGCGAACAACAACTCAGCCTTTTTGACAATACAGCGCCCGCCGCAGTACCGCCGGATTTAATTCCTACGGATGCCAAAATTCCCATTCCTCCGGGTACTTATGACAACATGACAGAGTTGGCACAGCACTGCAATCATTGCTATCGTTGCCCTTTGGGTGCAACTCGCAATCATGCGGTGGTAGGGAAAGGAGATTTAAAAGCGCCAATTATGATTGTCGGCGAAGCGCCGGGACAAAATGAAGACGAAACGGGGTTGCCTTTTGTGGGTAAAGCCGGACAATTGTTAGACAAAATCCTTGCTTCGGTAGGCTTAAATGCTAAAGAAGATGCCTATGTTTGCAATATTATCAAATGCCGTCCCCCTAGCAATCGCGTACCAACTCCTGAAGAAATAGCCGCTTGCAAGCCTTATATCCTAGAGCAAATTCGGTTAGTAGATCCAAAAGTTATTTTATTAACAGGAGCGACGGCGGTAAAAGGATTAACAGGAAATAAAACTGGAATCACTAAGCTGCGCGGTACATGGATTGAGTGGGAAGGGCGGTTATGTATGCCAATTTTGCACCCAGCGTATTTACTAAGAAACGCCTCCCGCGAACAAGGTAGCCCCAAATGGTTGATGTGGCAAGATATTCAGCTAGTGAAGGCAAAAATTGACGAACTTCGGGCTACAAGTGGTTAATTTGTAACTGTCAACGCTAGATAGCCCCCCTAGCCCTTTAACAAGGGGGGAAATATATATAGCGATCGCAAGTCTGATTCATAGACATTGTTCGCAACTAATGAAAGAAAAGGCTACTTTAAGTAGAAAAAATGTTATCTATTGCCGAAAAAATCGACAGTTTGCAGCGACATACTACGGATTTTGAGCAGCTAATTATTATCAACAATATTAGCTGGCAGATATATGAAAGTTTATTAGTTGACTTAGCAGATAATTCTTACTTGAGAATTGCTTATATGGAGGGAGTTTTAGAAATAATATCCCCCAGCCGTCGCCATGAGTTCATTAAAACTAATATAGGCAGACTTATCGAAGTTTACTTTGAGGAAACGCGCACCCGTTTTTATGGTTTGGGTTCAACAACTTTTCGTCAAGAAACGGTAGCAAGAGGAATTGAGCCTGATGAATGTTATTGTATCAATTGTGAAAAACCAGTTCCAGATATTGCCATTGAGGTAGTGGTTACCAGTGGCGGTATTGATTCGCTAGAGATTTATAGAGGTTTGCAAGTTGCGGAAGTTTGGTTTTGGGAAAATAATTGTTTTTCTGTATATGGCTTAGATAACGGAAATTATCAAGCCATATCTCAAAGTAGGTTTTTGCCGCAACTAGATTTAAGTTTATTAGCAAATTATGTTACCTCCCCCGAACCAATGGATGCAGTTATTGAGTTTCGGCAAAAGATTCGAGAGCAAATGCAACAAAAATAGGAGACTTCGCCCGAAGTCTCCTAACTGATTCTTACTTAGTCGGGCGCAAGTTAAGCAATTCTTGAGGAGAAGCCAACATATCAATTGCGACGAAGAAAATTTTGTCTTGAGGATTGATTAAAAACCGCCAAGAGATATTCATCCCGACATTGACACCAAACCAAGGAGTTTGAACTACCCCTGTAACCTTGACTTGCTTAGAGCCATCGGGTCTTGTTTCACAAATACCTTGTTGGGGCATCATATTCAAGCCTTGGGCTTCTTCACGCATATACTTTGCGATCGCTTCTCGTCCCACAATCGGCTTTTGGAAAGGTGGCTGCAACGCCCCATCGGTTGTAAATAATTCAACGGCGCTCTTGAAGTCGTCAGCGTTCATAGCAGTAACGTAGCTCGATACCGCAGGCTCGTTAATGCCAGCAATTGTAATCTTTGTAGGGGCGGGAGCTTCGCGTTCAAACATGGGTTCGGCGGCTCGTGGTTCGCTGCTAGAAGCAACTTCTGTATCAAAACCCATATCTACTACTGTATTGCGAAGTACAGTAATTTGCTGTCCCGCATCCAGTTTTTTAATCGAATCAAGGACGATTTGTACCCCTGGAGACATTTGATAGCCTGTAGGTACGGGGGTTACTAGCCCTTGCTTCATCAATTCTCCTAGTTCGTACCAAAAAGCTAACTTGGTGTTGACGCTGAAGTATCCATAGGTACGGCTAAGAGGTGTATCGGCGCGTCTAGCAAGTTCGCGCATCACTTGCATTTGCTGTTCGTTAGACATTTCGCGAATTTCTTTAAGCATCCGTTCGGCAAATTGCAGTCGGGCGGCTCCAGGAGCGGCGGGAGTGATAGTTTTGCCCATTTCGGTATAAGCGTACCATAGCAATGCTAGGCGATCGTCTACGCTCAGTTGGTCGAATAAAGCGATGATAGCTGGAATCTGACTGGGGACTTGAGTGCTAGAAAATATACTTTGCGCGGACTCAATTGTATACGTCATTGTCGAAACTCCAGAATTACTAATTGCGTTGAAAATTTACTTATTGGCTTCAAGCCATGCCAAATTCGGGCTTTCTAACCTAGATTTTTGTAGCTAGAAAGTCTTTATATTTACTGCATCGGTGCTTGCTAAACATAGAAGCGCGATCGCTTGGCTATGTAAATGAATGTAACGCAATTAATAATTTTTGTAAAGCTTTTTAACTTTTATCGGTCAAAATCTGAATCATGAGGTAATGTTATGTGCCAACCTAGGAAGCGCTTATAGATTCAAGTCTGCTGCCAGAAACAATTGACCTTCTGCGTGAAGAAGTTGTAATACTTTGATTTTGGCGGTTGGCTTAAGCTATAGATATTGTTAGTTGAGCATTTCCCGCCTGGGACTCAAGTCCCAGGCTAATAGCTAAAGTCTACTAAAGTAGACTAAATCAATCGTTTCTCTAAGTATATTCAGTCGGCTTGAGCCGACTTGAGCTATGAGCTTGGGGTTTTAACCCTAAGCGGGAGGTGACTTGAGCTATGAGCTTGAGGCTCTAAAACTAAGCGGGTAAGCCAAGATTACACCCATCTTTGATAAAGTTTTAAAATCGCTCTAGCCTGTCTCAAACTAACTTTAGTAGCTGTAACGGCGAATACTTACTTAAATTTTCCACTATCTTTACCAAATCTGTTTGGTGGTAAAGAGCCGCCAATACCCTGTAAAACACCTCGTCCAATTAAACCGATAGCTCTACCCACTACTTGTGTAAGCACGTAAACAACACCACTACCTAAAAATGCTACCACTCCGCGCAATCGTGGTGAAATTGCATCTCTAAATTCTAATGCTAAGGTCACAAATAAAGGAATACCTGTAAGCTGCTTTAATTCTTGGTTGCGCGGCGCATAAATTGATACTTTGGCAATTCCTCTACTTGCAATTACAAATAATTCATAGTAACTTTCAAACATTAACTTTGGCTCTGTAATATATTCTTTCAACCGATATTTCCAGGACAAGCTATTCCTAAATCTTTCAACTTCACGAGTTGATATCAAGCTAGAGTCATAAAAGTTTTGTTTAATTACTTCTACATCACCCAATTTGTTTAATAATGGTTGAATTACTGCATTAGCTATTTCAATTAATAAGTTTTGCAATATTATTTCTGCTCTCGCCATTGCTTCGGGTGTAGAAGCAGAATAAGGAACGTTATCAATAACTATAGGTGTAGCAAATATTAAGTAAGAAAAAAACACCCGCACTAAGGGAATTTTAGGTAATATTTCAGTCTTAATAGCTTCCGCATCTTGTAATAAATAATTGACAACTTCTATAGTTTGCTCATTTATTTGAACCGTTGAATATTTACCAAAAAAATCTATAATTGCAGCTTGCCACAAGTCTAATAAAATAACATCGCGCATTTTTGGCAACTGTTCTACTTGGAGTTTAGCCGTGCTTAGTTCAATCGCTATTGCTTCAACTTTTGCTAGTACTATCTCTAATAATTCTCGCCTTTTATCTATTCTTAAAATATCAATTTCTAGAGGAACATCCGTTAAATTGTCTAATTCCTCAAATTTTATCTTATCTTTTACAGAAGCAAAAATATTAGGTTGTAGCGGTTGAATGGGACTACTTGTAACTGATACAAGAGAACTTTCTTTAATTTGTAATTTGCTATCTACAAGCTTTGGATAAGTGCCATTCTTTATAATAATTGCCTTTGGCTTTAATAGGCGGTTAACCAACCAACGCGAGGCTAATAATTCTCGCCTATGTCCTGCAAATATAGCTTTTTCTAAGGCTGTTAATCCGGGAGTTTGTAACTGGGTTGTTACTTCGCTTAAAGTCAAGTCAATTTGCTGGAGTCCAGATAAGCGCAAGTTTTCTTTAATTGCACTAAAAATATTTAAGTCTATTGATGAATTTGGTGTTGCCCAAAAAAACTGTTTATTAGCTACTTGTTTAATAATTGCTACTAGCTCAGAAATAGAGGTGTTTTTAAAGCAATAACCATCTATACCTAGGGTTTTTGCTGTAAATAATTGCGTAGGCTCTCTAACTGCGCTAATTAACAATATAGGCAAATTGGGATAAAAAAGTTTTATTTGCCTAGCTAATTGTAAAGTTGATATTTGGTTAGCTTGATTAGTCGGTGTATTTAATCCCAAAATTACCAAGTCTACCGACGGGCGATCGCGTTGTGCTAATGTTTGGAGGGCAATTTCTTCGCTGTCGGTTTCGGCAACTACTTGTAGGTCAGTAAATTCGGCAAGCGTTACCCGTAAACCAGTGCGATAGATTGAATCTCGATCGATTAATAATAGTTTGAGGATAGCATCGCTCATACTGCCATTAACCGCGTGGAAGGAGAAATTGGAGCAAAAAATTACAACTATTAACGTTCAATTGTCTTACTCCAACTCCTAAATTTTAGTTATCTAATTTTTGTTTGTAGCCGTAAAAGTTTATATTGTAGTCAGTAATTTTTACACCAGTTTGTTGCTCTATTTGCTGTAATAACTCTACAGGTAACTGTACCTCAATATCCAAAATTTGATTTGTATCCAAACAGTTTACGTGACTGTGAGAATCGCTAATATTTCCGTACAATCTACCATCGGAGCGCTCGATACACTCAATAATATTTTGACTGGAAAGCGCCTCTAAGTTTTGGTAAACTGATGTATGACCAATTTCTTTGCCTTGCTGATTTAAGCGATCGTAAATCTCTCTTGCTGATAAGTGTTCTTTTGCTTGCCAAAGTAGCTCTAAAATAAAGCGACGTTGACGGCTCAAACGCATACCTAAATTTTGACACCGATTTACAGCATCTTCAAGGGAGCGAATTGGTTTTACTGTTGCCGCCTCTTTTTGCATAACTATAATTTATCAACCATTTTAGTAATTAAGACGTGAATTTAGGCGATTTATTCTCCAGACTTAAGCAGAGAATCAGTCTGGAGGCTAATTTACGCGCAAGTTAATTTGTTAAAGTAAACTCATTACAACTTTATTCTATCTCATCGTTAAACGTTCACGGCAGGCAAGGGCAACAGATTCGCTATCATAGCTTTTAGAGCAAACTGTCTGTTTTATAGCTGCGATCGGTATGTCCTTATCTAAAACTTCCTTAATTGGCTTGAAAGCTGACGAATTTCGTCACCCCCTAGACTTAGAAGCAACCAAGGCTATCAAACAGATACCTGGTATAGATTTAATGGTGCGAAATTTATTAGGGCCATTAGCCGAGCAGTTTTTTTATGTAGAAAATATAGCTTCTAGCGTACTTGTTGGCAAAGATCAGCTACCACAGTATTACCAACTACTGCTAGACGCTTGTAAAGTCTTGGATTTAGAACCCCCCCAGCTATATGTACGCCAGCACCCAATTCCTAACGCCTACACCTTTGCTATGCGCGGGAAACAACCCTTTGTCGTGCTGCATACATCGTTGATTGACTTACTCACGCCAGAAGAAATTCAAGCAGTAATTGCTCACGAATTAGGACATCTTAAGTGCGACCACAGCGTTTATTTGACACCAATAAATTTACTCATCCTCGCTGCAAGTCAAATACCTACCTGGGGTGAAGTTTTAGCGCAGAGCATACAATCGCAATTATTGCAATGGGTACGCTGTGCCGAATTTACGTGCGATCGCGCGGCGTTACTAGCAACGCAAAATCCTAAAGTAGTCATGTCGCTGTTGATGAAACTAGCAGGCGGATCGCCAACTCTTGCGCCCCAACTGAACCTTGAGGCATTTATCGATCAAGCTCGCGCTTACAACGACATCAGCAAGACTGAACTAGGAGAAATGCTAGTTTCTGCCCGCACAGCACAATTAAGCCATCCAGTCCCCGTATTGCGCGCTAAAGAAATTGATTTATGGGCAACAAGTCAAGAATATCAGTCCTTGCTAAAAACCCATACAATAAGTTATACTAGCAAAGCTTCTGATTCGGGCGGATGGCGGAATTGGTAGACGCACTGCACTCAAAATGCAGCGGGGAAACCCGTAGGAGTTCGAGTCTCCTCCTGCCCACTGAAGCAATTTAATTGTTGGGAGATAACAAGTTATGCACCAGCGCTTAAAGAGGTGGGAATCACCGCGTTCTGAGGGCAGAAACAAAAAAGGTAGAGGCGGCAGCGCCAGAGCTAGGCAGTTAAAAAAGCAAACGCAGATGCTACGGCAAAAGCTCAAAGAAGACAGTAATAACAAAAAGCGGGGAGATGACTTTATCTTCCCGCTTTTTATTTAGATGCTAGACAAATAACTGCCTAAATATCTTGTTCGCTTAATTCGCGCGTCATATAATCAAACGGCTCATCAACAAAAGTTGTATCCGCTACACCCGCCGCCGCAACTTCTTGTTTAACAATATCCTTCATAATTTGGATACCTTGGACTGTAGGCCCGATAGGTACGCCCAAAGAATTGTAAGTTTCGCGCAAGCCTTGCAATACGCGCTCGTCTAGCACGTTCATATTGCCAGCAACTAAAGCGTAAGTAGCGTAGCGCAAGTAGTAATCCATATCGCGCAAACAAGCTGCATAACGCCGCGTAGTGTAGGCATTTCCACCAGGACGAATCAATTCTGGCAAATCTTCAAACAACTTAGAACCCGCTTGCTTGACAATAACTGCCGCATTAGTATTAATTGCCGCCGCCGCCGTAATTCTAGCTGTTCCCGTCTCAAAGTAAGACTTGAGACTATCAATGGCATTGCGGTCAAAATAGCGACCAGCAACGTCATACGTGCCAATTAAGCTTGTGATTGCATCCCGCATAAAATTGTTCTCCCGACTTGTTTTTTTTGATATTTAATATTTTTAACTGGCTGCGATCGCACTTGTTATAAATTTGTGTAACGCAGGTGCAAAACTCGCACTTTTGTCATCCCCATAAGGATCTTAAGCCAAATTTGACCACTATGACCTGTTCGACAGCAAATAAACAGCGTTGAATCGCAAATCATCCCGATCAAAACAGTATTTTGTGTAGTAAGCTACAAAACTGCCCCAATTCTGTCTCTAGGATGATTCAGAAGTGGCATAATTGGTTCTCATATCTGCAACCGCAGTAAAGAGAAATATCATTAATAAATTTGAGTGCGTCGGCTAGACAAGGAGTTATCAATGCCTGAAACCCCCCAAGAAGTCTTGAAAATGATTCAAGACCACAATATTGAGCTAATCGATCTAAAATTCGTTGATATGCTGGGTATCTGGCAGCACTGCACGTTCCATCGCAGCCTAATCGATGAAGATTCTTTCACTGATGGGGTTGCTTTCGATGGCTCCAGCATTCGGGGTTGGAAAGCAATCAATAATTCAGACATGGCAATGCGCCCTGACCCCAGCACCGCTTGGATCGATCCCTTTATGGAAGTGCCAACTTTGAGCATGATTTGTACGATTGTAGAACCTCGTACTGGGGAATTATACGATCGCGATCCTCGCTCTATTGCTCAAAAAGCTATTGACTATCTAATTGCTAGTGGCATTGGCGATACAGTTTTTTGCGGCCCTGAACCAGAGTTTTTTATCTTTGACGATGCGCGTTTCGATCAAACCGGACACCAAGGATACTACTACATAGATTCTGTAGAAGGTGGCTGGAATGCGGGGAGAACTGAATCTGGCGGCAACTTGGGCTACAAAATTGCCAATAAAGGCGGATACTTCCCCGTCGCCCCCACCGACACTTTACAAGACATCCGCTCGGAAATGCTGCTGACAATGGGCAAGTGCGGCGTACCAATTGAAAAACATCACCACGAAGTAGCTTCTGGCGGACAGTGCGAGTTAGGGATTCGATTTGCACCTTTGGTTAATGCCGCCGATTATGTAATGACTTATAAGTACATCGTCAAAAACGTAGCGCGAAAGTATGGCAAAACGGCAACATTTATGCCCAAACCCATGTTTGGCGACAACGGTACGGGAATGCACACCCATATGTCTATTTGGAAAGATGGGCAACCTTTGTTTGGCGGCGACAAGTACGCCAAACTAAGTCAATTGGCATTGCATTTTATCGGTGGATTAATTAAGCACGCGCCGTCAATTCTCGCGTTTACAAACCCTAGCATCAATTCCTACAAGCGATTAGTGCCGGGTTATGAAGCGCCAGTAAACTTAGCTTATTCTCAAGGCAATCGTTCTGCTTCGATTCGGATTCCTTTGTCGGGTGACAATCCCAAAGCCAAGCGCTTAGAGTTTCGCTGTCCCGATCCTAGCTGCAATCCTTACTTAGCATTTTCAGCGATGTTATGTGCGGGTCTAAATGGAATCAAAAATCAAATCGATCCGGGCGATCCATTAGATGTAGATATTTACGAACTCAGTCCTGAAGAATTAAGTAAAGTACCTTCAACCCCTGGATCTTTGGAAGCAGCTTTAGAAAACTTAGAACACAATCACGACTTTTTGACTGAAAGTGGTGTTTTCTCCGAAGACTTCATTCAAAACTGGATTACTTACAAACTCGATAAAGAAATAAACCCGATGCGCCTGCGCCCGCATCCTTACGAGTTCTCGTTGTATTACGACTGCTAAAAAATTGAAAGAGCGATCGCCGCCTAATTTTGGGCGGCTTTTTTATTTCTTGTACGAGTGCAATCTATTGCCCCTAAGAATTTAACTCCTCTTGCAGCATCTTTTGGTAAATTTGCGGCAAACGCCCAGTCACGGCATTATCTTCAATGCCATAACCTAAACTCGTCCAAGTTCCCGAAAGTATCCTTCGTACTCGATTTAACTTACCTTCTTGCAGGAGCTTAGAAATATCTGCACCCCAAAATTGGCGATCGCTCAACCAAGCATAAACTACCGCATCTTGAAATTCTGGCTCAAAGCTGTAAGACTTCCAAAACATAATTCCTGGCGGTTGAGGATGGTACAACGCCGCCTTTTCGTACCAAGTAATATTAATCATTTGATACCGTCCCGCCGCCGTCGAGCAATTACCCGTATTTGGACCCGAAACAATCGTAATACACTGCTCTGGATGGCGGCTCAAGTCTTCAATTTGCCCGCCGCCATACAATATTGAATAAGGGAGAGGATCGTTTGCCTCGCTGGCTGATATCGTCCGCATTAAGGCGCGAATATGAGGGTCGCCCCCTTTCATTTCTAAAGGGGGTAAATAGCCAAAATTTGGATCGAGGCGCGATTTTTGCGGCGGTAAAGGCAAATTATGAAGCAAAACAACTATCGTTACCGCCAGGCTGACGGGGATAATTTTTGAAAAGATATTATAAAATTGCTTGCCAAAAATAGCCTTAGAAAGTAAAAAACGCGCCAATTTTTTGCTCCTCCAAATTGTAATTAAGCTACACCTGCAAATAGCTGCTCGAAGCTTTGTTGTGGTGCTTCTTCCTTTGCCACAATTTCCACAATTTTGTTGTGAGAGGCTGGTTGCGATAGCGCTTCAACACATACTTGCGCTACTTTAGTACGAGGAATGCTGCCATCAAACAGCGTATCTGCCGAAGACATCACAATTGAATTTGTATTGTCTTCATTTTTTAAGCCACCAGGACGCACAATTGTATAAACAAGTCCACTTTTTTGAATATACTCCTCGGCTTGCTTTTTCCATACTAAAATTAACCAAAATAAATTTAGGGGATGAAATAGCTTAGATGTACACAAAGAAGATACAAAGACAAAATGCTCAATTCCTTTGGTTTTGGCGGCATCAACCAAATTTTTAGTTCCTTCATAATCCACTTTGTAGGGACTTGTGGGATCGAAACTTGGTTTAGCACCCGTAGCACACAAAATTACCGTACTATCACCTATAGCCTCGCTTAGAGTCTCTGGTTTTAATACGTCCCCAATTACTAACTGTGCTGACTCAGGTAAAACGGCTCTAGCTTGCTCTAAGTCTCTAACCATTGCTCGGACAGGGATATTCCGCGCTATTAATTCTTTAACAATCCGCCGCCCGGTTTCCCCGGTTGCCCCTGCTACAAATGCTTTCATATTAAAT
The DNA here is from genome assembly GCA_030826005.1 of Aliterella sp. RAGGC_92. Lineage (GTDB taxonomy): Bacteria > Cyanobacteriota > Cyanobacteriia > Cyanobacteriales > Chroococcidiopsidaceae > Aliterella. The sequence continues at coordinate 15,706 of JAPJOW010000017.1, read as the reverse complement.
TTGTGCTTACACTATAAAGAAATTTACTGAGAAATTAGGAAATCTCTATATTCCTCATTGTAGATTTACCGAATAAAACCCCAAAGTTTTTAGATTTTATGAAGATGCTGTTCCCGTGAGACATTAACTTCAATCTTGGGAATCCTGAAGTTATATCCAAAATGCGATCGCACTAAATTAAAAGCTTATGTTGTCACAAAACCACGAATTTCAATCGAGAGAAGCCGCTAAATGGGATGTAGAAGCAATGTCGTCACCGAAGGACAGCGAGGTATTAGCGCCTACTTCAATGCGTTTTTCCGGTCAATTTGCCGACTGTATGGAAATGTATGCCCCAGCTTCAACGGTGGCGGAGTACCTCAATGCTCATCAAGAGTGGTTTTGTCGTTGCGCCCAGCCTATGAAGGTAGAGGCAATTACAACAAATGGCTATGCTTTGGCGATCGGTCGCTTTGGCGCTTTTGGTTATGATGTAGAGCCAAAGGTTGGTTTAGAGCTTTTAGCCCCAGAAAATGACCTGTATCGCATCAAAACGATCGCTATTCCTAACTATATTGCTCCCGGCTACGATGTCGATTTTAAAGCGGTGATGGAATTAGTAGAAGTCCCCGCCGACGAGCTAGGCAAGGTATTTACAAAAGTAGAGTGGACGCTAGACTTGAATGTCGATGTCCAGTTTCCTAAGTTTATTTATCGCTTGCCTAAGTCAGTAATCAAAAATACTGGCGATCGCTTGCTCAATCAAATTGTCCGTCAAGTATCGCGCCGCTTGACTGCTAAAGTCCAGGCAGATTTTTACAAGTCCTTGGGGCTGCCCTTACCCGCAAAGTCAAAGTGCCACAAGTAAGCTTTAGGGGCAAGGAGCAGATTTTTTTATAGTTTGCTCAAAATATTTTGAATAATTTGAACTCCGCTTACGGCTTGCCAAGCAAACAAAGCTAAAAGAGCCGAATTTAAAACAATATGCGTGTATCTTGCCCAAGATTGCCCTTTTTGCATATAAGGAGACAAACTAGCAGAAACAGCGATCGCTCCGGTCATCCCCAACCCTGCTAATAAATGCGGACCAAAAAATAGCTTTTGGTTGTTGATATAAGTAGCGCCCATGCCGATTAACGTCCCGACTACCATTAAGCCAAGCAAAATCGAACCGATTTGATAATGCCTGATATTGAATTTGCCTCTAATTAGCTCTTTTTTAACTTCACCCTCGGCGTATCTCGTCTGCCGCACTTTTACCCCTAAGTAGAGCGCGTAAATCGAAACTCCCAATAAAATAAACATCAATAGCGGGTGAAAAATATTTAGCCAAGGTTTAATTTCTGCCGGAATTTCCAGACTCATAGTGTTCTACTCATTTCTGAATTTGCTTGATAAAACTTAGCATAACTGCTGAGAAAAGCTTATTTCAAGCAATAGCCCATACAAAATCTTCCCGCAGCTTTAGAAAATATTTTTATTGATAACAGCGATCGCGATGCTGTTTTCTCGATGTTACTACCAGTATTGGGTGATGTATTGGCAAGCGATCGCATTTTTCCAGGCATTGCTAGTTAAGCTATGAAGTATAATTTTTAGCATTAAACGGGCAGGATGCTAAAGAAAATATGGCTTCTAATCATGACATTTTGTTGATTAAAGCAGTAAAAAGTGGCGATCTTCAGCAAGTTACAGCGCTATTAGCAGCAGGTGCGGATGTAAATGCGCTAACAGAAAGTCGTACCACAGCTTTAATGTTGGCAACTACTGCTGGCTACAGCGAAATTGTCCGCCTGCTCATAGATCGCGGGGTCAATCTTAATGCCCGCCGCAAATTTGGTGCAACCGCATTAATGTTAGCTGCCGCAAATCATCAAGTTGATGTCGCTCAAATATTGCTCGATCGGGGAGCAGATATCAACGCCAAAAACGACGATGGTAGTACTGCGTTGATGGTAGCGTGCTTAAAAAACGATCTTGAAGTCGTACAACTGCTTTTAAATGCTGGGGCAGATATCAACTGGAAAGACGAAGATGAAGATACCGCGCTAATTGTCGCCGTACAACAAGGTCATACTCAATTAGTGCGAAGTTTGTTAATAGCCGGGGCGGATATAAATCGGGCTAAAAAAGGCGAAACACCTTTAATGCTGGCAGCAGCCCAAGGATACAGCCAGACAGTACAAGTGTTGCTAGAGTATGGGGCAGCCGTAAATATTCAAAACTCCGACGGAAGAACGGCTTTAATGCAAGCGGCGGTGGCGGCTTCCCTCTCTGTCACAAAATTATTGCTTGCTAAAGGTGCGGATGCCAATATTCAAGATAGCGATGGAGAAACAGCTTTAATGCTGAGTTGCGACTTGGGAAATTTACAGATTGCCCAAGTATTGATCGAGCATGGCGCAGATGTAAAACTAACCAATCAATCCCAGGAAACAGCCCTAGCGGCGGCGGTGGCAGGAGGACATAGCGCCTTAGCGATGGTTTTACTCGATCGCGGTGCGGATATTAATGCCAAAGATATTAATGGCGATACCGCCCTGCATCTTGCTGCCGTTGAAGGTTACTACGAACTAGCGCAAATTTTACTCGATCGCGGTGCTAATCCTTTACTAACAAATCAGCTAGGCGATTCACCTCTACTACTAGCCGTTTTGCAAGGACACAGCGAAATTGTCGCCGCGTTATTGGAATGCAAAGCCGAGTTAAATGTGCCTATGGACGAACCCCTTTTAAATATTGCCGCCGCTCAAGGCGATCGCGATACGGTAGAAGTACTGCTCAATTTTGGCATCGATCCCAATCAGCAAGCCCCCGATGGCAAGACGGCTTTAATTAAGGCAGCAGAACGCGATCGCCTTGAAGTCATGCAGATACTAGCAGCAAAAACTAATGTCAACCTACAAGACGCTGCTCAAGCCACAGCTTTGATGTGGGCGGCTTCACGAGGCGACTTTCAAGCGGTACAGTTATTGCTACAAGCGGGGGCGGATATAAACTTAAAAAATCGTGGTGGTTACACGGCTTTGGCATTAGCAGAATTTAATGGCTACCAAGATATCGTCCAAGCGTTGCAGCAATTAGAGTAAAAAACTGTAGACCTCCTATAGCTAGGAGGTCTAGGAATTTAAGCGCACTTAAGTTCAATACATACAGTTGTAGTTGGCGCAGTCTTTGCTGTTTTGATTGTTAATTGCCCCTCATGGAGTTCGGTGAGGCGCTTGGCAATAACTAAACCCAAACCCAAACCTTGTTGCTCGTAAAACTCGCGCTCAAACTGCCTGCAAGCACCAATATTAGCAATTTGCTCTAGAGTCATCGCACATCCGGTACTAGCAATAGTTAGCTGAAAAATATCATTATCTATAGTGGCTCTAATCTGGACAGGTGTACCAACTTCTGAGAACTTGAAAGCGTTATCGATAATTTCTTCGCTAATTTTTCGCAAATCCTGCTCGGCAATTTTCACCCCCGCACGAGCAATATTTAAGGTTAAATCTGCTTCCCTTCCGTACTGCGTGGCTTTTTGAGTTGCGACATCAACTAATACCGTATTAGGGTTGGATGTCCGACAATTGCTTAATACTTCAACTTCTTTAGAATTGAGGTTCAGTGATTTTAGCTTTGAATAAATAACGAAGTTTTCCATCAACCGATGCAGATACATTGTCGCCTCGTTAATATTCTCGGCGGTAGCAAGTATTTCTTGGGGCGTAATCGTATCGTGTTCGTCAACTAGCTTTTGCGTCAAACTAAAGGTTTGATAAATAGGATTGAGCAGTTCCTCTGGTAGCGCGTCGGTAATGCTTTGGACAAAACTAACCAATTCTTCTTCAAAATGTTGAGCAACAATGGCGTGTTTTTCGAGGCGAGTGGCGATCGCTCCTAATAATTCGGTTTTTGTAAAGGGCTTGGTTAAGTAATCATCTGCTCCTAGTTCCATCCCTTGACGCAAGGCGGCTTTATCTGCTTTTGCGGTCAAAAAAATAAACGGAATTGCTGCCGTATTTGGGTTTTGGCGCAAAGTTCTGAGGACATCATAACCATCTAGTTCTGGCATCATCACATCGCAAATAATTAAATCCGGGCGATCGGCTAGAGCTAACTTAACTCCGTCAAGCCCGTTTTCTGCGCCCACCGTGTCAAACCCTTCAGCACCAAGGCGTTCTAAAAGGTTTTCTCTAATCAAAAATTCATCTTCAATTACTAAAATCTTGTTCATATATTTTTTCCTGTTCTAAGGGCAGCGAAACTAAAAATGTTGTACCTACGCCGACTTCACTTTCTACCGTAATTTTTCCTTTGTGTACATCTAATGCCTTCTTAACAATTGCAAGTCCTAGTCCGGTGCCGGAAATATTACCAACATTACTGGCTCTGTAGAATGAACTAAATAAGCATTCTCGATCTTTAACAGGTATGCCAATACCCCGATCTTGAATTTGAAAACTTATTTCGTTTTCCTGGCAATCAAGATGAAAATTAATCGTCCCTCCATTTGGTGAATACTTAATAGCATTGGAAAGTAAGTTGCTCAAAATATGCCGTAATAGTTTTTCATCTAAGTAAGCATGAAGAACGTTTGTTTGACTAAAAAAGGCAATAGGGCAATTGCTCCTATTGCTAGGATGGATCTCCTCTACCAAGTCGCGACAAAATTGAACTACATCAAGCCGTATAGGTTCGCATTCTAGTTTACCCACTTCGGCTTTGCCCATTAACATCACATCGTCTAATAATTGGGTCATGTGATTGACATTGACTTTGATGCGATTGAGATGTAATTGTTTTTTGTCTTCGCTCCAAGTATCGCCAAAGTCTTCTATTAACTCTGCCGAAGACAATATCGTAGTTAAGGGAGTGCGAAATTCGTGAGAAGTCATAGTTACAAAGCGAGATTTTAATTCGCTTAGATGTTTTTCTGTCTCTAGGGCGTTGCGAATTTCTATTTCTGCTTGCTTGCGCCCGGTAATATCTCTAACTATTACCATGACCTCGTTTTCCGCACTCACAGCAATGCGCGTCTCGTAGTGACAAATATTTTTATTTAGCAGCATTTGACACTCAAAAATTTGCAACTCTCCCGTCGCCAGCGCTTGATTGATGCCGTTCATTGTTAGCTCGGCTACATCGGGGGGCATAACTTCGCGGACGGTTTTGCCTAAAAAATCTGCTGGAAGAATTGGGATATTGTGGGTTTTACTAGCTTTGAAATTAACAAAAATGCCATCGGCGCTAATGCGAAACATTAAGTCTGGTAAAGCATTAATTAAAGCGCGATTTGTGGCAAGGCTCGATCGCAACGCTTCTTCGGTTTGCTTGCGTTCGGTGATATCTCGTCCCTCCAATAGCAGCATAACCACTTTTCCCATTTCGTCACAAATCGGTTTAATTGAGAAATCGACAGTAACTTTACTATCTCCCGCACCGACAATACCTACTTCATAACGGACAAAATTACCCAGTCCGGCTTGAAAAATCGCCTCTTTAAGTTGAACTTGGGCTAAACGAGAATGCCGCCACCAAGGAGTTTCCCAAAAAAATTGTCCGACAACCTCTCTATGGGTAACACCGCCAAAACTAAGCGATGTCTGGTTTACTTCCAAAACTATACCATCGCAAGTCAGCAGCCCAATAAACTGAAATGCTTGGTCAAATACAGCTTTAAATAGCTTCTCGCTTTCTTTAAGGGCGGCGGCGGCTTGTTTGTTGTCGGTGATATCTTGGAGCGTACCAGAAGTACCTAAAATATTACCGTTATCGTCTAGGGTCAAGCGGGCATAAACTTCAATCCAACGATAGCCACCGTATTTGGTGAGATAACGAGTTTCATAACGGCAAAATTCTTGCTGGCGTTGAATTAGAAGTTGGAAAGATGCTAAGTTTTGCAGGCGATCGCGATCGTAAATGTAATCTAAAAAATTTGTGCCTAAACTTTGGTCTATAGTAAATTCGGTAATTTCCGTCCACGCGGGATTGAGAAAAGTCCATAACCCAGTAGCATCGGTTTGAAAAATTACTTCTTTAACGTTATTTACTACACTGCGGTACTTCTGCTCGCTTTCGTAGAGGGCTTTTTCGGCAATAAAGCGATCGCTAATATTTTGAGCTATAGATGCAACCCCCACTACATCGCCATAATTGTCTACTAAAGGGGTATTAAACCACTCGCAAATAATTGTTTTGCCATCTTTAGTAATATTTTCATTAATGTTATAAGTTCCTCCAGCTTGATTTAATAATTCCGTCATTACTCGATCTATTTCACTTGTTGCTGATTTTGGCACTAATAACCCCGCAGGGTGGCGACCAATAGCTTCTGCAAAACTGTAGCCAAAAATACTTTCTGCGGCTCGATTCCAGTTAGTTATTTCAAAGTTTAAGTTCCATTCCACAACTGCAACCGGAGTTTGAGCAAAGTGCAGTGCTAATTTCTGCTCGGATTTTTTGAGGGCTTCTTGCACTAGGATGCGATCGCTAATATCTTTAGCAATGCCAATAAACCCTGTAATGTTATCGTAAGTATCGCGTAAAGCTGTTACCGAGAGCATGACCGGAAAGCGGCTGCCATCAGAACGAATGTAAGTCCATTCGCGTTCGTCTGCTTGCCTGGCGCGCGCTTTAGCGGTAAAAACTTCAAATCCTGGCTCGATAAGCGTTCCCATTTCTTGGGATAATTCGCGGGCGTACTGTTCTACTTCTTTCTCATCGTGAAACAGTGCGGGAGTTTGCCCGATAAGTTCCCTAGCAGTGTATCCCAACCAGCGCTCGGCGGCAGCATTAACAGTTTTAATAATGCCGTTTCTAGTAGTAGAAATAATTGAATAATTCGCACCGTCCAAAATCGCTTTTTGAAATCTAACCATTTGCTGCATGGCTTCATCGGCAATTTGGCATTGAGTGTTAGACTCTTGCAAGGCTACTAAATTGCGCCGCAAATTCAATTGCGCCATCGTTTGATGAGCCAAAACTACCAAAGCATCTTGTTGTTCTTTGCTTAATTGACGGGGTATATAATCAATTACGCATAGAGTTCCTAAAGCAAAACCATCGGGATCGATTAAAGGTACGCCCGCATAAAATCGGATATGAGGATCGCCCGTAACTAAAGGATTGTCAGCAAAACGCTCGTCTTGCTCGGCATCGGGGACAATTAACGGCTCGATTTGTAAAATTGCATGAGCGCAAAAGGCATCATTTCTAAGAGTTTGGGAGATTTCTAAGCCAACTTTTGACTTAAACCATTGGCGATCGCGATCGACTATACTAATCGTTACCGTTGGAACTCCACAAATATAGGCTGCTAGGCGTGTTAAGTCGTCAAAAACACTCTCATTAGTATCAAGAATTTCGTACTGGTTTAGAGCTTGCAGCCTGGCAGCTTCATTACTTGGTAGCGGCGCTTTCACGGGGGACATTCCTACTAAATAATTAATAAACTTCATACTTTGGCGATGAAGTTGTTGGCGTAGGAGCAATTGCTGCTTATTTTTTATTGATAAACGCAACAATTTGCCCAATTTGTTGCTTGAGGGTATTGATTTCTGCCTGCATACTAGAAATTTTCTGTTGCATTACTTGAATTTCCGCCGCGCCAGTAGTATACGCACCGCTACGAGTAGTTCCGGCGGCTGTTCCGACTGTACCTTTAGGTGGCAACTTGGATTTTGCCATTGCGGACTTGATTGCCCCAATTAAATCTTTTTGCTCAAAAGGCTTCAAGATAAACTCAAAATGTTCAAAAGGCTCTTGAATTTTTTCTACTACTTCTTCTTTGCGCCCGGACATTAAAACTAAGGGAATTTTACGCAATTCGGGGTTCTGTTGAATTTGCTGAAATACCTCCCAACCGCTCATTTTAGGTAAAAGAAAATCAAGCATAATCAAGTTTGGTAATTCTTGGCGAATTAAGTTGATGCCCTCTAAGCCATCTTTTGCTTCTAGAACTTCAAAGTTACCTGGTGGTAACATTTCTCTTACTCGTACCCTAATTACTCGGCTGTCATCAATAACTAGAATTTTACGGTTGGTCATGAGTTAATCCTTGAATAGAGAAATCGATTTAAGATAGTAATATTACGAATGTAGCTATGCCTAGCACAACCATAAATTAAACTTAACGCTAGGGCTGTAGAGCCTTCAAGGGAAATTTTACTGAGAACTAAAAGCCGCTAAGATTTTATTTGATGGTAATTTAAGTAAATTTACGGTTTCATTAGTAATATTTATAAAAATTCTTTTATTTATTGTCATAACTATGACTGAATCGCCTGTGGTAAAAAGCTATGAGGAGCGGCTCTCCTCGACAGCACAAAAACCGGAAAAAATTGAGTCAATGCCAGCTTGGTTGCGCCGTCCCCTGGGCAAAGCTAGTGAAATTTCTACCGTACAGCGCATTATTAAACAACGGCAAATTCATACTATTTGTGAAGAAGGACGCTGCCCCAATCGGGGCGAGTGCTATGCCCAAAAAACTGCAACTTTTTTATTAATGGGGCCAGTATGCACAAGGTCTTGCGCGTTTTGTCAAGTAGATAAAGGTCATGCACCAATGCCTTTAGATCCCGAAGAACCAGAAAAAGTAGCTCAATCAGTGCAAATACTAGGTTTAAAGTATGTAGTATTAACTTCTGTCGCGCGGGACGATTTGCCGGATGGGGGCGCGAGTTGGTTTGCTAAAGTAATGGCTAGTATTCGTCGCGTTAACTTAGAAACCAAAATAGAAGTATTGACATCGGATTTTTGGGGCGGTAAAGAAAGTACGCAATTGTGGCGAAGCCGCATTGCTACTGTAGTAGAGCAAAAACCCGCGTGTTACAACCACAATATTGAAACAGTCCAAAGGTTACAAGGACGAGTGCGGCGGGGGGCTAAATACGATCGCTCGCTAGGAGTTTTGCAAATAGTCAAACAATTAAATCCGCAAGTTCCTACTAAGTCTGGGTTAATGCTGGGACATGGAGAAACGCAAACAGAAGTAATCGAAGCAATGGCAGACTTACGAAGTGTAGGGTGCGATCGCTTAACCTTAGGACAGTATATGCGCCCCTCTTTAGCACACTTACCCGTACAAAAGTATTGGACACCACAAGAATTTACGCAATTAGGAGAAATCGCGCGCAATATGGGTTTTAGTCACGTGCGCTCTGCTCCTTTGGTGCGGAGTTCTTATCATGCGGGCGAAAGCGAGTAGTTTATAAAAATATTTCTCCAGATTTCTAGTCAAGAGGGGCGTTCTTTGGTATTTCTTAATTAGTTACAAGAAAAAGGATTTGTACCTATGACGACAGTTAAACCAAACGATCCCAAAGGCGCAACTATGAATACTAGCACTGCACCTTATCCATTTCGGACTATTGTTTCTTTGATTTTGTTAGCTGGTAACTTTTTAGTTGCTGCCATCTACTTCCACATTGTCAATCCCTAAGTTGTGATTAAAAGCAGGCGATCGCTAGTTTGGTGCGCCTGCTTGCAGTTAAATCGTACTTCTAAATAAGCCTTTGGGACGAATCAGCAGCACCAAAATCATGAACGATAAAGCTACGGCTAGTTTGTATTGAGAACCCAGCCAAGGGGTACTCATTTCTTGAGTAATGCCAATAATTAACGCCGCCGCGATCGCTCCGTAAGGGTTGCCAATCCCGCCCAAAATCACCGAAGCAAACATTGGCAAAATTAAAAACCAGCCCATATTAGGGCGCAAGCCAGTAGTTAAACCGTACATACAGCCGCCGATAGCGGTTAAAGTCCCAGCAATAATCCAAGTCCAAATCACTACGCGCTCGACATCGATACCAGAGACGCGCGCCAGATCGATATCGTCCGCTACCGCCCGCATCGCTTTACCAACTTTGGTGTACTGCAATAAGTAATGTAAAGCAGCGATCGCAATCGCTGCAAGTCCCATAACTAGCAACTGATTTTGCGGGATTCTTAAGCCCAAAATTGTTAAAGCACTGGTGACAGGCAAATCGTAGCTTTGACTAGCACCGCCCCAAATTAAAATAATGCCGTTGCGGATAAATAAAGCAAGTCCGATCGAAATAATAATTAATGTAGTGGAACTAGCGCGGCGATCGCGCATAGTTGACCATAACAATTTTTCCGATAACAGCATTCCGGCAACTGTACCCAGTACGCCTAAAACTATTGACAGCCAGATATTTACGCCCCCAAGATTCGCACTCAAAGCGATGTAAGCGCCCAAGGTCATGAAGTCGCCATGAGCGAAATTTGATAAACGCAAAATACCATAAGTAAGAGTTAGTCCTACCGCAGCTAGGGCGATGATACTACCTACAGCAATGCCATTGACGAATAATTGCGCTAGTTGTCCACCCATATACGATTTTTAGCTCGAAAAGTATTGATTATAAGGATAGAGTGTTGGGAGTAAAGTTATAAAAAGTTACTTTATAGTTTCGGGTAACATTTAAAAGTAATTAGCTATAATTCATGGTTCGTTTTAATTTTACTAGCCTGCGCGATCGCTTAACTTTGCCGATCTTGGTATGCGTCGTACCCTTACTAGGGATGACTTTATACAACAATATCGAAGAACGACGTTTGGCTATACTTCGTACCCAAGCAGATATACTCAAAGCAAGTAAACTTGCTGTCACTCAGCAAGCGCAGGTGATTCAAGATGCTCAACAATTATTATTACTACTAGCGAAATTTACGCGAGTTCGTACCCCCGAAGTCAATGAATGTGAAACTTTTTTGAGTGATGTCCTTAAGTCTTATCCAATTTATGAAAACATTGGTGTAGTTAAACCTAATGGAGAAATAGTTTGCAGCGCTCTCCCCTACGTCATGCGCCTCGAACCCAAAGAGCGCGATTGGTTGCAACAAACATTAACTAATCGTACTTTCACCGTTAACAAGCACTCCTCCAAACATAGCTCCAGTCAAAGCTCGATTGTCTGTGCCTATCCAATATTTAACAAGCAAAATCAAGTAGAACTAGCAGTATTTTTAACTTTAGATTCAAGCTGGCTCAAGCAACTTGTGTCTAAAATCATGCTTCCAGAAGGAGCAACTTTAAGCGTACTCGATCGCGATGGTTTGGCGATCGCTTATTATCCAAAGCCAAAAGACTGGGAAGTACAATCTACTTTGCATATGCCAATAATTAAAAATATGTTAGCTACAGGCAAAAATGTAGCAAAAATTAGCGGTGTAGATGGTAGCGAACACTTGTACTTACCCACGCAAAAGCATAATTTTGCAGATCCCAATAGATATATGGCGGCTATTGGTATTTCCCGATTCGAGCCGTTTGCTCAAGCTAATCGCACTCTTAGGCGTAACTTGCTGGGACTATTGCTAGTCACGGCGATCGCTTTAGCTATAGCTTGGACTATTAGCGAATTATTTTGGATTCGTCCTCTCAAAAAATTAGTCAGTGCAACTGCACGCCTAGCTGCGGGGGATCTTACTACTCGTACTAACTTACCCGATCGCCATGATGAATTTAGCCAACTGGCGCGGACTTTTGATTACATGGCTGCATCTTTAGAACGCCAACTTACTGACTTGCAACGTGCGGAAACTGAAGTTAGGCAATTTAATCAGACTTTAGAGCAAAAAGTCCAAGAGCGGACAGCGCAATTAGAATTTATAAATAAGGAATTAGAAGCATTTTCCTATTCTATCTCTCACGATTTACGCGCTCCTTTACGACATCTTACTGGTTTTGTCGAGGCTTTAGCCACCAGCTTAGAACCTACGGGCGTTTTACAAAACGATAAGATTGCTCATTATTTATATGTCATTGATAATAGCAGCCAAAAAATGGGATTGCTCATTGATGGTTTGTTAACTTTATCGCGGGTAGGACAAAAACCGTTGATTACCCAAAAAGTCGATCTTCGCACGCTAGTTGACACTGCCGTTGGTTTTGCAATTCAGCATACAGATAATTCGGCGGTAGAATTTACCATTACAGAGTTACCAACCGTCGAAGGCGATCCGACTTTACTACAACAAGTATTTAGTAATTTAATTGATAATGCTGTTAAATTTAGCCGCTTTCGCTGTTCTCCTCAAATCGCGATCGGCTCTTTACCTGACGGTACAATTTTTATTCAAGATAACGGTATTGGCTTTCAAATAAAATATGCAGATAAATTATTTGCCGCCTTTCAACGCCTGCATTCTCAAAAAGATTTTCCCGGTACGGGGATCGGACTTGCGATCGTGCAAAGAATTATTCATCGACATGGAGGCACAGTTTGGGTTGAAAGTCAACCCAACTTAGGTACAACTTTTTATTTTAAAGTTTAATAATTGATACAGCAATTGCTCTATTTTTTTCAGCTTTTTTGGGTAATACTAGATAAGTTTAAATTAATGGATAAAAAAGCTATAGAAACTAAAAATTAATCAATTTAAAAAACTTTTAAAGTAAAGCCCGATACAGAATGATTTAAAGCTGCTTTCCTTCAAATTCTATAAAATTATTAAATAATAGTAGGCACACTGGGGGTAATTAGTTATTATCTATCAAAGTAAGAGTTTGATATCGCTCAAATTTATTTACTACAAAAAAATATTTTATACCGATAAACTAAGTTTGTACTTAGGCATAACCAAAAATAAGTTGATGTTTAGAAAAAATCTTATGCTAATAATAGTTAGAGAAGCTAAATATGCCAAGGCTAGGAGCGCTAACAGCTAAGAGTTAGAACAAATAATTTTATAAACTTTGACAATCTTGCTTTGCTCGCTGAATAATCTATTCTAGTTTTTAGAAGTAGTCAAATAATGGATGATGTAGATTACTCTCAAACTGGCTTTTGGCAAAAATCAACTATCGAGCTACCCCTAAACCTGTTAATTGTAGAAGATGCGATCGCCGACGTAGAATTAGTAACTTTTATTCTAGAAAAGGCAAAAATACCATTTTCCTATCAATTTACAGATACTTTAGAAGGTTGCGAACAATTGCTACAAACCTCGACTTATGACGCGGTACTAGCAGATTATCGCTTGCCTCAATTTACAGCTTACGAAGTGTTAAAAATATTACAAAAATCGTCTCAAAAAATTCCCTTAATTTTAGTAACTGGTAGTCTGGGAGAAGAAGCCGCCGTTGAGTGTATCAAAGCTGGAATGACAGATTATGTACTTAAAGACAGGTTGTTTCGTTTGCCAGTAGTTTTAAAGCGATCGCTGCAAGAATTTGCTCTACGCCGTCAACAACAAGCCGCTATAGCGCAAATAGAGCAGACAGCAAAGACCGAAGCAATAATCAATCAGATCGTGCAAGCAATGCGCGGTACTTTAATTTTAGATGAAATGCTGCAAATAACTGTAGATATGTTGCATTCAAATCTAAATGTTAGTTGTTGTTTGATATTTCAACCGGATGTCAATGGAGAGATGTGGATTCACCACGTCAGCGCTGCTACTACCGCTCAGGAAGATTATCTCAACAGCAAATGCGGTTTGTATCCTCATTATGAAAATAAACTTAAGCTAGGTAAAGTAGTAGCTTTAAGGGCGATCGATACTACTGTAGCTCCAGAAGTTCAGGAAATTGCGACTGCGGGGAAAATTTGCTCGTTAATGATTGCGCCATTGCTGCATCAACAGATAGAGTTAGGAGGAATTATATTACTGCAATGCGATCGCCCGCGCGATTGGAGCGAACAGGAAATAGGGTTGATTAAAACTATTAGCGATCGATGCGCGATCGCCATTCACCAAGCTAAGTTGTTTCGCCAGATTCAAGATCGCGCAAATAGAGAACAAACTTTAAATCAAATTGCAAGAACAATAAATTCTAGCCTCGATCCAGAATTTATTTTACAAAAAATAGTTCAATTAGCTGGCGAATATTTTAAAGTAGATCGTGTAGCTATTTTTTGCATCGATATAGAAACCGCACAAGTTTCTGTTCGTAGTGAATGGAGAGCAAGTCAAGAAATTATACCTTTGCAAGGATTCCAAGAGCCAGTATGGGAATGGCTCGACTTACTAGAGCCTTTACCGTCAAAACGTCACCAAGTTTTACACTTTTCCCCAGAGCCAGAAAAAGTTGAAGTTCAAACGAAGGGAGTAGCGCTAGTTGAGCAAGGAAAGATTCTTTCTATCCTCAAAACACCTATTTATATTCGCGATAATTTTTTTGGCGGTATAAGTTTACATACGATTGCTAAACATAGAGCGTTCAGTCAAGAAGAAATTGATTTATTAGAACAAATTGCCGATCAAGCGGCGATCGCGCTTTACAATGCTCAAAGTTACGAAGTATTAGAAGAATTAGTGAAAGAGCGCACCCAAGAATTAGAAGAAGAAAAATTAATTTCCGAAGCCGCTAATCTAGCTAAAAGTGACTTTTTAAGTAATATGAGTCACGAATTGAGAACTCCATTAACTGGAATATTAGGTTTTTCTAATATATTGCTTCAACAAATTTTTGGTTCTTTAAACGATAAACAAAAACAATACATAGAAGGTATTGCAAGTTGCGGTAGCCATTTATTAGAATTAATTAACGATCTATTAGACTTATCTAAAGTCGAAGCTGGGAAAGAAGAATTATTATTAGAATCAATTGTAGTTGAGGATCTTTGTCAAAGTTGCTTGTCGTTGTTCCGGGAGCGCTGCTCAAACCAAAACTTACAGTTAAAAATATCGATTGCTACTGATGTAAACAATTGGGTAGCCGATCGCCGGAGAGTTAAGCAAATACTTGTAAACTTGTTATCTAATGCCGTCAAATTTACAGAATCTGGCTCGATAACTCTGCAAGTAGAAAAAAGCGAAGATAATTTAAACTTATCGGTAATAGATACGGGAATTGGGATTGCTCCCGCCGAGCAATTAGCTTTATTTCAACCATTTAAGCAACTAGATAGCGGGTTAAGTCGCAAATATGAAGGGACGGGATTGGGTTTAGCTTTGTCGCGTAAACTAGCTAGGCTACATGGAGGAGATATTATTTTAAAGTCGCAAATAGGACAAGGAAGTTGTTTTACGCTAGTTTTACCAATGTCACAATTGCCAATAGAGGAAGATTAGGAGTTTTACGGGCAAAATCTTTAAAATAAACGTAGGGTGACTTAAGTGAAAGAAAAATGCAACAAAAAATTGAGCAACTAAAAACTTTATTTGCAGAGATGGATCGAGCAATAATTGCTTACTCTGGGGGCGTTGATAGTGCTTTGGTTGCCAAAGTTGCTTATGATGTGTTGGGAAATCGCGCTTTAGCTGTAACGGCGGCTTCTCCTTCGCTGCTAAAAGAAGAATTAGAAGATGCTTGCATCCAAGCGACAGAAATTGGTATTGCTCATCAAATAGTCCAAACCCACGAAATGGACAATCCCAACTACCGAGCAAACCCCGTCAATCGCTGCTATTTTTGTAAAAGTGAGTTGCACGATACCTTGAAGCCCTTGGCTAAACAACTCGGCTATCCTTATGTAGTAGATGGGGTGAATGCGGACGATTTGCAAGACTATCGCCCAGGGATCGCCGCCGCCAAAGAAAGAGGAGCGCGAAGTCCTTTGGCGGAACTTGGAATTACAAAGCTTGAAGTTAGGCAAATATCGCAAGTTTTAGGCTTATCTTGGTGGGATAAACCCGCTCAACCTTGTCTTAGCTCTCGTTTTCCTTACGGGGAAGAAATTACTATCGCTAAGTTGCAGCGCGTGGGGAGAGCGGAAGTGTATTTGCGGAAGTTGGGGTTTAGTAATTTAAGAGTGCGATCGCTTGAAGA
>JAPJOW010000269.1 GCA_030826005.1 Aliterella sp. RAGGC_92 | reverse complement strand
GAAGAGGACAAGGAGACAAGGGGATGGGTGGGGTGCAAAAAGGAAAGATTATAGCCGCGTTTCAGCAATGCTGTTGATTGATTAGGCGATCGCATTTATAAAAAAGTCAAGCTGCAAATAATTTTACCTGCATCAACCGATAAACTTTAAGTTATCCTCCCCATCAATCAACTATGCAACTTACCGATACCCCAGCCATCAATAACAGTCAAAAGCGGCAGCTTACGCCCCTACAAATGCCCCAACGTCTGCTACTAGGGCCAGGGCCATCTAATGCACATCCTGACGTTCTTCAGGCAATGAGTACGACTCCGGTTGGGCATCTCGATCCGGCATTTTTGACAGTTATGGATGAAATTCAGTCGTTGCTACGCTACGTGTGGCAAACCGAAAACCCTCTAACTATTGCTATTAGCGGCACGGGCAGCGCGGCGATGGAAGGGGCGATCGCAAATTCCGTTGAACCTGGCGATGTTGTCTTAATTGGCGTGGCTGGCTACTTTGGCAATCGGTTAGTAGATATGGCGGGGCGTTATGGTGCGGATGTACGGACTATAACCAAGCCTTGGGGGCAAGTTTTTAGTCTCCAAGAACTCCGTAGCGCTCTAGAAGCCCACCGTCCGGCGATTTTGGCTTTAGTTCATGCCGAAACTTCTACTGGGGCGCGTCAGCCGCTTACAGGGGTGGGGGATTTGTGCCGCGAATTTGACTGTTTGCTATTGGTAGATTCGGTGACAAGTCTTGGTGGCGTGCCGTTATTTTTGGATGAATGGGGAGTAGATTTAGCTTATAGTTGCAGTCAAAAAGGTTTAGGTTGTTCTCCGGGTGCTTCGCCTTTAACGATGAGTCCTCGCGCTGTGGAGAAGTTGCAGCAGCGTCAGACAAAAGTTAGTAACTGGTATTTGGATATGCAGCTATTAAGCAAGTATTGGGGCAAAGAACGTACTTATCACCATACCGCCCCAATTAACCTTTACTACGGGCTGCGAGAAGCTTTGCGGCTGCTTTCGCAAGAGGGTATAGAAAATTCCTGGCAGCGTCACGGGCAAACGGTAGAGTATTTGTGGCAGGAGTTAGAAAGCATAGGATTAAAAATGCACGTAGAAAAAGAGTTTAGGTTGCCCACTCTAACTACTGTCTGCATTCCTGATGGTGTAGATGGGAAAGAAATATCTCGCCAGTTACTTAATGACTACAATATTGAGATTGGCGGCGGTTTGGGAGAACTGGCGCAGAAGGTTTGGCGCATCGGACTAATGGGTTATAACAGTCGCAAAGAAAATGTAGATACACTCATAACTGCCTTAAAACAGGTTTTGCCCTAGGATAGTTGGAAATAGGCGGTATTGTGTCCCCTGCCAGGTAACATGAGTTAAAAACCTAATTTAGTTACCTGGCTTTATGTCTGCAAATAATTTAACTCTCAATTTAGTTGAAGGTTCGGTATCTTTTAGTTTCTCCCCCGAATCCGCGCGCGAAATGCAAAGTGCGATCGCCCAATTGATGGCTAATATTAAAGCTGCGGGGGTGAAAACTCCCGGCACTAAAACAAAACCGCAACCGCCGCTAGAATACCGCTACACGGGAAATGTATTTTTTGAAGTTTTCTGCAACCCCAATATTTGGGCTACTCCCTTTGCTGCTAAAGTCCTAATTACCTTGCGTGATGAGCATATTCGTCTGACTACCGAAGCAGAACTAACCCGCGTAATTGAAGACCTTAACCAGTATTTGGAACAGGTGGGGTAAATTATTCAGTAATTGTAAAACTTTTCAGTTAGTAGCTTGTAGCGATTTCTGTTTAACCGTCTACTAAACTCTAACTGTTACGGTTAACCGATTTGTGCATCAATCTTTTTAACTAAACTACTTTGCGTTGTAGTATTTCCTCTCTCTACCCAAACTCCGCTAACTGATAGCAGTTAGCATTTGGCATTTAGCAACGCTTGTTGCTACTTTACACCCAAAAATTAGTCGTTGTCCCATTGTTCCCGACCGATTAAGTCGCCGATGCGATCGCGCAGTAAAAAGTCGCATTTCTCTAGTTCGCACTCTACACAAACCCATTCCCTTGGTGGAATGTACTGGCACAAAGTGTAGATTGGCTGCTGTCTGCTAATTACCCCTTTTTCTACTAATTGACGTGCTTCATCTTTAATTACATTCAAAGAATATCGAATTGATGGCAACGTATTCACACTCATGGTTTTGACCTAATCACTCATTTGTTTATTGCGAGAACGCTCACCAGGCTAACAAATATTACTAAGATCAGCCTCAGTAGCCACTGTTTTGTAGTTCACTATACTGAATTGTTTTCATTGTGGCGCTACGGCTTTAACAATTATATTAATATATATTGCAAAAATCAGCAATTGTTGACAAACTCCACTAAAAATTATTTGTGGTTATAGCTGTAATTACATCTATTTATTGTTGATTTAGCAATGCTTTAGCCCAAATAATGGCTCGTTTAGCCAGCTTGTTACCTCATTATTAACTTAGCGATCGCTCGCAAAATACGTCTTGAGATAGAAAAAAGTTATTTACTAAATAAGACGTGCAGAGCAACATCTTGTGCTTGAGGCATTTGTCCGTAAGAAAATATGCAAGGAATCTCAGAACTTATTGCTGGCGCAAGCTGGTCGAGAATATAAGGACTGCCGTATACTAATAAAGCTTGCAAGTTGCCAGAGCTTAATAATTTCTTAAACCAATCAATACCTATTTGTGTTAAGCCAGAGCTACCGCGAAAAGGATTACCGCGAATAAATAGTTGCAGCAAGGTGGGTAAATTATTAGTTTCTAGAGTAGGGTCAAATGGTGTATGGCGATCGCATAGCATCGTAGTATAACCAAAAGATTTAGGTAAGGAGATGGCGGGACTTTGCTCTGTCAAAAATTTACCGCTACCAAGTAAATTGTCTACCACAATCAAGTTACGCCCGTTGAGAGTTTGGGGTAAGGGGAGTTTCCCACTAACTACTTGGGAATATTGCAAGATTTGATTAACCGTTTCTAAAGCTTCCGGTGTAGCTAGTTCAATAGCAATTTTGCTTACATCTATTTTTATCCCTTCTACCTGGCGCTTGGCGTGCCAAATTCGTTCTACTGACTCTTGTATCCTTTGCTTAGAAATTCGCCCCTTCTTGACCGCCTCACACACCGCATTAATAGCCCCTTCGGGGTCGGAGGGCATTAGTAAAATATCCGCCCCAGCTTCCACCGCTAAAACGGGAGACTCATTAATTCCGTAGCGTTTAGCGATCGCATCCATCATTAAAGCATCGGTGACAATTAAGCCCGTAAAGCCCATTTTGTTTCGCAGTTGCCCAGTTAGGATTGGCTTAGACAAGGTTGCTGGGTACTGTGCGTCCCAACACTCTATAAGTAGGTGGGCGCTCATCACCGCATCTACTCCCAAGGCGATCGCGCTGGTAAAGGGCGCTAATTCAATTTCTGCAAGGCGGCTGGGGGAATGAGGAATAACGGGTAAATCGACGTGAGAATCGGTGGTAGTATCGCCATGACCAGGAAAATGTTTGACGGCGGTAAGTACGGGGTAAGCTTTTGCCCCTTTAATAAAAGCATTGGCTAAAGGGCTTACAACGGCAGGAGTTTCGCCAAAAGCGCGGACGTTAATTACAGGGTTATCGGAGTTGTTGTTGACATCAACTACGGGCGCAAGTATCCAATTAATACCTATTGCTAAAGCTTCGGCGGCGGTAATAGCGCCCATTTGTTCGGCGTATTGCGCTGCAAGTTGGGGACTTGTTTTAGCAATTTGACTAATTGCCATAGGCGGCGCAAACCAAGTAGCACCGGGGAATCTTTGCCCAACTCCTTCTTCTATATCCGCCGCAATTAGTAGCGGAATTTTTGCCCAAGCTTGCATTTGCTGGGTTCTTAAAGCTAATTCTGCCGCACTCCCGCCTAAAAAAATTACTCCTCCAATACCCAATTCAACCAAGCGCTGCATGGTTGAATTAGTTGCTTCCCAATCTGGATAAGGAATTTGATGATCGAACAAGTAGCCGCAAGTACGAACTACAACCATTTGGGCGACAAGTTCTGTTAAGGTGAGCGTGTCTATATCCGGCAAGGATGCAGTCATAATTGAAACTTACCTAAATAATCAAACTCAGGTATTTTACTGCAAAACTTATTTTTCCTCGTCGTCTAAGTATTCGTCTTCATAATCATCTACATCTAAATTTTCATCGGCGGGGCGATCGTGGTTTAGTTGGTTAAGTAACGACAATACTTTAGTTCCCCGTTCGATTGAGGGATCTTCTTGAAAGATAACTTCTGGAGTGCGACGCAGCCGTACTCTTTGCCCTAATTCGCTACGCACGAAGCCTGTAGCAGATTTTAGACCTGCCATTGTTTCTAATTTTGCTTCTTCACTGCCGTAGACGCTGACAAAAATTTTGGCGTGTTGCAAATCTCCCGATACTACGACATCGGTGACGCTGACTAAACCTGCGCCTACACGGTCATCTTTGATATCGTGGATAAGCATTTGGCTAACCTCGCGTTTAATTAATTCGGCAACGCGAGAAACGCGACGGTTTGTAGCCATAGTTATTTTAACTCTCGATTGTGGTTGTATTATTCAAATTTAGTCTATACCGTACCTAAACCCAGCATGGCGCGGAGAGTAAATACAGTAAAAACAATTACGCCAAATAGTAAGCTAATAAGAGCGATCGCACTAGCAGGACGTTTAAATAAAGGTGCTAGAGGTGCAAAGGTGTTTATAGCTATACCTAAGATAATTGTCACTAAGTAGCGCGGGTAACGCGAAACATTGTCCCAAAATCCGTCAAACATATCTTTTTATAAGGTTTTTTCAATATTTTACTATAGCAATTCTCTTTTAAACGCAAAGTTGATAGGGCGGTTCATCCGTCTATCAAACTTTGTAAGAGAATGGTGTTGATTGTTAAAACAACCAACCTCACCAGTTATAACGATAAAGAGAAGTTGAGCAATACTTCAGCTTCGTTCAGCGATAATAATCAAGGTTCTTAGTAGGTTTAAATGCTGCAAGTAAGTTCTCCCCCTTATCGTCCTTTTTTAAAATGGGCTGGTGGCAAAAGTAAGCTGGTTGAACAATATATTCCTTACTTTCCCCAGAGTTTTACCAACTACTACGAGCCTT
>JAPJOW010000268.1 GCA_030826005.1 Aliterella sp. RAGGC_92 | reverse complement strand
TGCCACCATCGCAGTTATATACTGTTACAACAGGAATTTCAGACGATCTAGATAAAGACAATCCCCCTTTAGGCAGAATCGAGCTAGTTTTAGATAGTAAAGATTACCAAAACTTAAAATTTGACTTGTCCGCCGATGGCAAAACTATTGTAGTGCAGCGCGTAAATCAAAAAAATCCAGGGGAGTTTGGGTTGTGGATACTGCGTAATAATGATGACGATCGCCCCTCCAAGGCGCAACTATTAAAAAGCCAACCCGGAGGAGACTTTTTAATTACTCCCGATAGTAGTACCGTCGCTGTTGCTCAAGGGGAAGGAGTGGCGATTTTGCCTCTACAAACTCAAGCAACCAAACCATTAGACTTTTTACCCAAGTTTGGCATGGTATTGAACTTTGCTGCCGATGGAACTCAAGCGGCGATGGTACGGTTCAATTCTGATTACACGCGATCGCTATTTTTAGTAAATAACCAAGGCGTACAAAAAGAACTACTCCGCACTACAGGCTCGATTAATAGCTGTCTATTTCATCCTGTGCTATCAAATCTTTACTGTATGTTGACGCAGTTAATCGAGGGCGAAGTGTACCAAGAACAGCCTTATTTAGCTGCAATTGACCTTAATTCTGGCAAGCAAACACCTTTGATAGTTATGCCCGAACAAAGAGACGTACAAATTAGTTTAGCTCCTGATGGTTTGGCGCTACTACTCGATCAAATTGTCACAACTTCAACTCCTACTGTGCCGCAAATCAATGTTCCGCGTACAAGTGATGGGGAAGCAATTTCTACTAGCCGCCTATGGTTAGTACCTTTGTTTGCACCAGCTTCTGTAGCTACAACTCCTAATCAAATTCAACCGGAGCAACTCCCCTTACCAGGTTTTCATCCGCGCTGGTTGCCTTGAAATGGTGATACCTAGCTTTTTTTAGCTACGAGCTTCAATTTCCATAAAAGTTTGCATCAATAAGCGCTTTGCTTGCAATTGCCAACCCCATTTTTGCAGCCTAAAAGCTGCGATCGCACCGCCAATTGCGGCTACTAAGCCTAGGGGTTCAGAAAATGAAATTCCAACTAATAATCCTAATCCCGCAATTCCCCAAAAAGGTAAGGCGACAGTTTGGCGTTGTTCTTCTACTAGCTGCCGAATCCAATCAGGGTGCATGGTAGCGATTAAGGCTTCTTTTGCTTGTTTTTGTTCGGCGGCGGATACTGATAACCCAATTTTACGGCGCAGTTTCTCAATTTTGCGGGCAGTAGTACTATATTCGGTTAGCTCGTCTTCTGCCATCAACAGCAGGCGCTTTAATTGCTCCATTTGCCTAGTTACTCGTTACTTAGATTATTCAGCATACCAAAATGCGCGATCGCACTATGCAATAAACTTCAACAACTAAATAATTTTTTGCCCCCTAGCCCTCAATTCTTTGGCGATCTTAGATGCAATTAACTAGAGATTTACCAATTCAATTTTCTTAACCACTTATTCTCCCAACGCGGACAGCGTGCGGCTTTCGGTAAATCCGCTAAAATTACTGCCGCCCTCATTAGTAATTAGATAATTTGGTTTCTAAGTGAAATTACGGTTGACACTTAATTTAATTTATTGTGTAGTTTTATTTAATCAAAAGTTAACTAACAAAGTCTTTTAAAAGCGTGTAGATTGATAAAATCTAATAATTAAATATTTGCTGTAAATTAATAGCAATATCTAATTACCTAAGATCGCTTGTAAGGTACATAGTTGCAAATAAATTCTTAAATAATAATGAAAGAATCTGAAAGCTATAGAAACTTGGGATTAGAAGAATTAATGAATTATGTAAGCTCTTTAACAGAAACGGAGAGGGATACAAGTCATAACGCCTCTCCCCATCGAATTACTTCAGCAGACAAAAATGAAGATGCAAAAAACTGGGGACTAGAAGAATTAATGAATTATGTAAGCTCTTTAACAGAAACGGAGAGCGATACAAATTATAATAATTCTCCCAAGCAAATTATTGCCATCCAGAATAAGTTAGTAGAAGTTAAAGCGATCGCCAGAGAAAAGGAAGATATTGCCCTTTCCCTAACAAATCTAACTAATTTGATTGCTTTAATTCAAGAATTGCATCTATCAAATGGTAATTTAGTCAAGCAAGTAACCTATCTAAACCAAACAATAACAAAGTTTCATCAAGAATTGAAAAATTGTAAAGCGCAATTCTCAGAGGCTAAGTCAAAGTTAAACGCGCAAAATCAAGAATTAATAGCTAGTAATCAAACTATTCAAGAGCAGCAAAGTGTAATTGAAAAGCTCAAAATGGAACTAGGAGTCTATCAAGAATTAGTAGTTCAAGTTCAAGCGGACTACAACGAGCAATCTTATCAACTCTCCGCAGAAAAAGACAATTGTCGAGACTTGCGGACTCGCCTCAATCGAGAGCAACAGCATAGTTTGCAACTCAAAGTCGCTTTAGAAAAATGTTTAGAAGTTCCCGCCGCCAGCTACCAATTAGTTGATGATAATGCCGCGTTTTATGTAAATAACTTAGAAGATTCAGCCCATCTCGCACCTAAAGCACCGCCAATTAAGCCCTGGACAACCCAACCAAAATGTGCAAGCAATCAAATAGATTTAGCTTGGGAACGACAAGAGTGCCAAAGTAACCCTAGTAGCGAGGAAAACAATCGCTCACCCGTAGAGGCAGAAAATGAGGTTATTTGTGTAGAGTATGTAGAAGTATTTAATGGCTTAGTAACAGAAGACGAAACCGAAAATGCGATCGCCCCAACGGATGATGTTGAAGTGCAAGTAGCATCGCCAATAAAAACCGAGCAAGTTAATCCGCGTGTCAAATCGCCCTCGCCTTTAGTGTATCCCTCTCGTCCTCCCAAAGGGCGAAAATCCTTAGCAGCAATTGAGCTTCCCAGTTTTACTTCCTAAAGGTAAAGTATTAAGCTACTTGACTTAAAAGTTGAGCAATCTGTTGGTTAATAGCTGCAACATCAAATCTTTGAAGTGCTTGCAACTTGGCAGCTTGTGCCATCAAAGCACTCTGCTCTGGTTGTTGTATGCAAGTGTTGATAACTGCGGCTAACTCCATTGCATCGCCGGGGGTAACTAGCCAACCTGTTTGACCATTTTCGACTAATTCTTGAGCGCCTCCAGCCTTTGTCGCCACTACTGGCGTACCGCACAACATCGCTTCGACAATGACGCGCCCAAAGGGTTCGGCTACGGTTGAAGTATGGGTAACTAAGTCGCAAGCAGCCATAAGAGATTGCACATCATTGCGAAAGCCTAAAAACTTAACTCTATTTGTTAATTTTTTCTCCGCAACTTGGGCGTGCAATTGCTGTACGTAGTCTTGTTCGCCAAATAGCGCATCGCCAACTAAAAGTGCTGTAACATTTTCTGGACAATGGGTTAGGGCTTCGATCAAAATATGCTGTCCTTTCCAGGGCGACAAACGGCTGAAGTGTCCAATGACAAAGCCGCCATCTATTCCCAACAACTGCTGTTTGATGGCGGTAGCGGCGCTTGGGTGTGGATACAAATCTAGATCGAAGCCGTTATAAACGACCTCAACGATCTCTTTTCGCCCACCTCCAGCAATAAACGCAGCTTGGCTGGCTTGGGAGTTTGCAATAACTAAAGCTGCACGGTTAGCCAAAGTAATCGCAATGCGGCGGTTAGTAGCACTAAAGTGATCTTCGGATAAAATATCGTGCAAGTGGTACACCAAGGGACGGCGACTAAGAAAACTTGCGATCGCACCCACGACGAGGGCTTTTTGGGTATTGGCATAAATTAAATCGTAGTTGCGGCTTAGGGTTGCTACGCGATTAATTATCGGTAATAGCTGTCCTAAACTACCTAATCCCTGCGCTAAACCGCTTTCTTTGCGGACTTCGATTGCTTTATTTGCTAATACCTGGACGGGAATTTGACGTTCTTCTAGCAGTTGTTTAAATGCACCAGGAGCAAACAAGCCGACTAAACAACTATCTTGGTAGGGTTGGGCAATGTCTGCTAAACAAAGCTCTGCACCCCCTGGCTTACCGCTTTGGTCTAAAAATAGAATTTTTGTCACTTAGCTACACCTAAAAATTGTCGAGCTATAGGTCTTGGGGTATAGCTAAGAGTTAAAGCAACTATTGTACGGAGATTAAATTTTTGTTTGGCGATCGCTTCTTTTAAATAAGGTCTAGCTTCTGCTACTTGTCCCACACGCAATAAACCAATAGCTAAAGTTGTAGTATCGTGAGCTAATTCTCGCTCGAAATAAGGTTTAAATTCCTCAAGCTGCGGATCGTCTATAAAGGTTTTAAAACAAAAAATAGCTGCTCTACCTTTACGAACTTTTGCTTCCGCATTTTTGCTACCACTAATCATGTTTTCTGATTGCTCGTGTACGCGATAAAATGCTAGTCTTTCTGGATGATAATAAGCTGCTTTACCGCTACGACAGCTAAGATAAGTCATATAATAATCCCAGAAAACTCCAGCTTCATAGAGTTTGTCCCATTGTACGGAACTACGACGAATTACTGCCGCCGAAGCGCTAAATACTGCTTTATCTATTAAAGCTTGACGATAAAAAGGCTGATAAATTCCTGCGGCTAAACCCTGTCGCTTTTCCCGTTGGGTTTGTTTTTCTGTAAGTTGGGGATTAACTTTGTCATCAGCATCAATTATATAATAGTCGCAGAAAGTTAAGACTACCTCTGGGTTGGCTTCTAGATGAGGGACGAGTTTTTCTAAATAATCGTTTTGCCATATATC
This sequence comes from Aliterella sp. RAGGC_92, assembly GCA_030826005.1. GTDB lineage: Bacteria > Cyanobacteriota > Cyanobacteriia > Cyanobacteriales > Chroococcidiopsidaceae > Aliterella. The sequence goes on along the minus strand of JAPJOW010000268.1, from coordinate 400 downwards.
ATCATCGTTTAAAGAAGCAACATACTTACCTTTTGCTTCTTTAAAGGCATAGCTAACGTTCAAACCTACACCTAAATTTGTCTGGTTACGTCTTAATCGCAGCCTCGGATCTTCAAATTCGTCAATTATAGGTTGGGGATTGTCGCTACTAAAATCATCCGAAACAATGACTTCTATATTCTGATAAGTTTGTTGTAGTACGCTAAAAATTGCTTTTTTTAAGTACGCTGGGCGATTGTAGGTGGGAATAATAATACTTACTAATTCTTCCGGCACTTTATTCTCTAGGGGCATAACCTAGACTCCTTGTTGGCTCTTTGCTTAAAACAATTTTTAGCTAATCATGCAATTTTATCAAAAAATATGTCTATTTAATCAATTTTGAGTGGGTATTCTAACT
>JAPJOW010000267.1 GCA_030826005.1 Aliterella sp. RAGGC_92 | reverse complement strand
CTAATATATATATGTAACAAAGTTAGGTTTTGCGACCTATTAGCCAGCTATCTGTATAACAAGGTTATCGATCTAGTCACTAATCTCAAAAGCTAAATAGAAAAAGCAAAACTTAATTAACATAACGAAAGGATTTAACTATGATACCAGCGACTTCTTCAAGAGTTTTAGTTTTGTCAATGCGTAACTTTGAATCTCGCGTGGGTCGTAGCTTTTTATTTGAATTTGAATATTGTGTTGGTGATTTTGAACAAGTTGATGTACTTTCGCCTGGTTTTGAGCGGAATAAAATTAATAAAATTGCTAGAAAAATCTCCCGGACTACTTTTGAAGCAACAGGTAAAACACTTTTTATAAACCCTACTTTCAATCAGTTTACTTTAGATAAAGAGTATGATTTATTTTTATTTATTTGTCAATACCCTAAAGAGCTATGTTACTTAAATTCCATTAAAGACTGGCGGAAAAAATGCCATAAAGCTGTTTGTTGGTTAGATGAATTATGGGCAAAAAATATAGATAAGCTTAAACCTCAATTAACAGCCTTAAAAGACTTCGACCATGTTTTTATGAACTTGAGTTCTAGTGTAAAAAAAGTTGCAGAAATTATTCAACGTCCATGTTCGTATATGCCACCGGGAATTGATGCTATAAAATTTTGCCCCTATCCATTACAACCCCAAAGAAGCATTGATGTATGCAGTATAGGTCGTCGTCCCGATTCCATTCACGAATCCTTGCAAAACTTAGCCGACCAAAAAAATTTCTTCTATATGTACGACACGATGAGGGAGTTATTTGTACGCAACTATAACGAGCATCGAAGTTTATATAGAAATATGGTGAAAAGAAGCCGTTATTTTATTGCTTATAAACCAAAGTTTAATCTAACAAATCAAACGGGCGGTCAAGAAGAACTAAATGTTCGCTTTTTTGAAGGTGCGGCGGGTGGTGCCGTTATGTTAGGAGTACCGCCAAATTGCGAGGCTTTTAGTCAAAATTTTGATTGGAACGATGCAGTAATTCTTTTAGATGAAGATCCAAGTGATGTAGTTGAAATAATTAATCAACTCGATTTGCAGCCAGAGCGTTTGAATAAAATTCGCACGGATAATGTGGTCAACTCTTTACTTCGTCATGACTGGGTATATCGTTGGGAAAAAATATTAGATGCCGTAGGTATTACTCCTGAAATAGGCGTAATTCAAAGAAAAACTCAACTAAAAAACCTAGCCGAACTTGCTGTCGAAAAAAGTAAAATTGTTACCTAAATAACTTAGCTAAAAGGTGATGCAAAAAACAACTTTTCATAATAACCCAAGCTCTCAATCGCGTATTTTACTTCTATCAATGCGCGAACTGGAGTTTCATGTATCGCGCTCTTATATAAATGAGTTTGAAAATTGTATTAGTAGCTGGGATACCGTCGATTTACTCAGCATACCTTATTTTTCTAAAACTCTACCAGTCAAAATAGTAAATAACTTATCGAGAAAATACTTTCAAATAAGTGGTAATCCAAAAACCTATAACCCGATAAGTAATTATTTTAGTTTAAATAGCAAGTACGATTTGTTTTTTTTTATTTGTCAAAAACCTATAGATTTATTATATCTAAACTCAATTACCAATTGGCGCGATCGATGCAGCAAGGCTGTTTGTTTATTGGACGAAGTATGGCTAGAAAACTATAACAAAGAACAAAAGCAACTATCAGTGCTAAAAAACTTTGACTATGTTTTTATGAACTTAAGCTCAAGTATTAAAGCAGTCGCTAATACAATTCAAAAACCTTGTTATTATCTAGCTCCGGGAATAGATGCTGTAGAATTTTGTCCTTATCCTCTCCAACCGCAACGGAGTATTGATGTTTGTAGTTTCGGTCGTCGTTCGCCATCCATACATCAATCTTTAGTAAGCTTAGGAAAGCAGAGCAATTTTTTCTATATCTACGATACGATGAGTCATTTATTTACAAATAATTATCAAGACCATCGCGCTTTATACCAAAATCTAATCAAAAGAAGTAATTACTTTATTGCGTACAAACCATACTTCAACCTCCAACAAAAAACTGGCACTCAAGAGGAGGTGAATATCCGCTTTTTTGAAGGTGCGGCGGGAGGAGCGGTAATTTTAGGAACACCACCCCAGAGCGATACATTTAAACAAAACTTTGATTGGACTGATGCGGTAATTGAAGTCTCCGACAGTACACCAAATGTCGCTGAAACGATCGCCGAGCTAAATACGCAGCCAGAGCGCCTCAAAGAAATACGTAAAAACAATGTAGTCAACTCTCTGCTCAGACACGACTGGGTATATCGTTGGAGTCAGATTTTAGATAAAGTAGGACTCAGCCCTACACCGAAAATGGCACAAAGACGCGCGCAATTGCAACAATTAGCCGATATAGCAATCCAAAAAAGTAGTTGAGCCACCGTTTTATTTGTACATACAGCTAAAGAATAAGTTAATATTAGTTATATTGAGCTAAACTCAATTGAAGCAATCAAACTTCCGTTGGAGTCAAAACTCAAATCGCCGCACCCAGTGGCAGGATGAAAGATAGGTGAAAGGTTTGGACAAAGGAAAAAAAATCCTCGCTTTCTCTAGCCGATCCAAGCTTATAGGCTTGCACGAGCAGGCGATCGCGCGCTCCAAAAAATTCTCTTTCCATCTATTTCCGGGAACCCGTTTTAGATTCGGGAGCGACAATATAGATAGTGACGCAAAATCTACATGAAATATTCTAAATTCACCAAGTCGCTAGATAAACATAGGTCGCTGCAAAGGACTGAAACTATAAATTCGCCGCAGCTAGGTAAGATTTATTGGTTAAAGCTCCAAAAACTCACAGATTTAAACACATATAAAAAGGCAGAAGCAATACATGCTACACCGCAAGATTTATCAACTGTGTTGCGATGGGCGTGAGGTATCTATTTTCTTAAGAGATCAGCAACGCTGGATTGAAAACGCCCGAATTCTTGATATAGAGGGAGATTTAGTCACTTTACGCTACGAAGAAGACCACGAAGATGAAATTTGTTCTTGGGAAGAAATGGTTCGCTTAGAGAGTATTGGTGCTGTAACCCAAAAACTTGCATCAGTACCTAGAGGTAACGTCGATCCCCTTGTTTCTGACGATTGTCCAGAAGCAGAGCGCATTCACAACCATCACAACGACTCAAATCCTGAATAAGGTAAACGCATTTATATAGAAACCAGTTCAGGAAAAGATAAAATTTTTCCTGAACTTTTTAGTCGCTTAAATCATCAGTTTCGCCAGATAAATTATTATTTGGTACGTTCAGCCGCTCGTACACCGGACAATAACCTTCCGGCGTTACCTTAAAGCCAAACAAGGGGGAAGCTTGATTCCAGCAGCGCTGTCCTCGGTGGAATTTACAACTGCCGCAACAGTTTAAGTTACTCCAAGCGAGAAAATCGCGATCGGAAGTATTGAGTAATTCCCGCGAAGACAAACCGCGCAATACCAATTCGTCACCTTGCCAACGCGCCGATACTATACCAGTATCGGCAAAATTTCGCCAGCGCGGGTCTGTTGTTACTCCATCAGGGAGGGTAATTGTGACCGTGCCACCCAATTCGTTAAGTTCGCCTTCATAGCTAGTTTCGGGCGGTGCGGGCGGCTGCAAAAACATCTCGCCAATTCTGAGTTCTACTAAAGTGCCAGCCGATGGAGAATGTAAGTGGTAGCGATTTTGCAATTCCTCTAAGCTAGTTAAATCTGCTAAGTAGGTAGGAGAACCGTGAATGAAAATTACGTCTTGGGGGCGTAAGTTGTGAATTAGTTGGGTAATACCAGGCCCATCGCTATGTTGGGCAAGTAAGTAAGTTTCAACTGTCGTAGAAGGCGAATTAGTCGCAATAGTATTGACTACAGAATGACCCGGTTTTTCGGGAAGAAAAATCAACCAAGAGCCACTATCAGGCTGACAATATTGAGTCAAATCTTTAGTGTCATCAGTTAAAACTATACAGGGTTGACCGTTATTGAACTGCTGGTTGGGTTGCAAGCGCCGCATTCGCGGGCGGACTCGTTCATCCCAAAATAAAGGTTGATGACGGGCAAAGTTTTGTACGGAAGCAGGTAAATACGGTAGTAGTTGTAAATAAGCATCGCAACCTGTCGCCACCGTTCCATCGACCCAGATATCTAAGTCGCGCCCGGTAAAATTGTGGTGGCTGCGGAGCAACATTAAAATTTCTTGCCCCAAACCTAAAGTAGGTGTAGGTAGTAAAACAGAATAAGAGCGGGCGATCGCCTGCTCGATGCGATCGGCTAAAGTATTTTCTTGAGTGCGGCGGTGAGGATGGCGAGATGTGCCGTAACTACCTTCAATAATTAGCACATCTGGTTCTAAACCCCGTAACTCCTCTAAAGGCAATCCATCTACTAGGCGCGAATTGGATAAAAAAAAGTCGCCAGTGTAAAGTAGCTTGTAAGAGCGCTGGGCGTTAGTGTAAGTAAGTAAAATTGCCGCCGCTCCAGGTAAGTGACCGGCGGGGAAAAGTTGGGCAACTAAGCCGTTATGAAACTCAACGGGCGATCGCCAAGCTAAAGCATGGCAAAATTGCGGTATTGGTGCGGCGGTATTTTGCCAATTTAGCGGTAATAATTTAGTTGTAACTTCGCTGGCATAAATGGGCAAAGCTGGCAAAGCTTGATGCAATGCTAATAAGCCTCTAGCATGGTCGGCGTGGGCGTGAGTGCATAAAACTAAGTCTGGAGGTTTTTCTAGATTTTGCAACGGCGAAATATCCTCGATCCCGCAGTCGAGCAAAATCCGATAGGGGCCCATTCGCACTAATAAACATACACCCTCATCATTATGGTGAACGCCGTAAGGCAAACATTCTAATTCCGAACCCGCTCCTCCAATACTAAAGCTAGAGGAGGGCATATTGTCACTCCTCATTGCCGATCGAAAATAATGTTAAGGAAAGTTTGGCGCGATCGCTTTTCAATAGCTGCGTCCAAGTAAAAGTTTTTGCCATTGCCACACCTGCCCAAGAGAAAATAAAAATTCTTGCTCTAGCAGATCCTTTCCTCTCAAAACTGGCATAAGTGAAAGGTAAAAAATATTAAACTTTGTGTAGCTTTATCTTAGTGAGCCGATCCATTGCCATGATAGTTTTTAGAATCGTAAAATC
>JAPJOW010000266.1 GCA_030826005.1 Aliterella sp. RAGGC_92 | reverse complement strand
AATTACAACCTCTAATATTTATCAGGTTTTCCTTACGAACATTTAATTTTTAAGCAAAGCTCATAGTTTAAATTTAGATAAGAATTTACAGCTAGTTACTATAAAATCGTATCTTGAAATAAAACTTAATAAATTGATTTTAGTGTATTGGCATAATAGTTATTTAAAACTTTAATTTGATTTTTTGACGACCTTCTAGAGTTAAATAAGCTCTAGAAATGTATAATATAAACTTTATTTATTTAAGATCCTAAGTAATAACTCTATTTAACTCGAACGCTTGCGTTTAGGAATAGCAAGGGTGGGAACAGAGTTAGAAGACGCAGGTGGTAGGTAACGTTGTGCGCTTGACTGGATTGGTTTTACGGGGCGCTGTTGTTGCAACCACCAACGTAAAGCGATCGCACTACCTACAGTTATCATACCCAATAAAAATAAACCAAGGCGATCGTCAAATCCCCCAATGACTGCATTTACTAAACCAACGGTGATTAAAAAGCTGGAAATAGGTTCTTTTCGGTACGCTGAACTCAAAAATCTTGGATTTATAGGGTTCATTAGAGTTATGTTTCTATCGATACAACTATTAGTAACAAAAGAATAATGCTGCTTGCGATTCTACTTTCTGCTATGGATAAATAATGTAAACCATGTACATAATTCTAACTTTAGAATAGCAAGTCTAGCTACTAAATGTTTTAACAAACTAGCAAAGCCTAGCCTTTAGTTGTCGAACAAGTAGCGCTGAATTTTACCTCAAGCCCAGCCAGGCAAATACACCTTGATTTGTAAAGTATTCAATAAGTACCATTAAGCTAAAGCCGATCATAGCTGCTCTCCCATTGAGTCGTTCTGCATACTCGTTGAAGCCAAACTTTGGTTGTTGCAGTCTAGGGGTGATGGCAGGTTGTTGTGGTTGGGCGTTCATGCTAAAACTTGTTATCTATTGAGTAAAAGTAAGGTAAATTAACAGTTTCCGTTAAGTTGAAGTAGAGTTCTGTTTTTAAAACAAATGTAACTACTGCTACAAACAACTACTGATAATCAAATATGGCTTGCTAGTTGTCAATTGTTGCTAGACCAACAATTTATACAAAATTAAGTTTAACATTTATTTACATTTAAAGTTACAAAAATTTAGAGCCGTTATCAAAATAAATTAGTGGATCGGGTGAAAAAAATCTGTTATGATAACTATTGCTATGGCGGGCGTAGCCAAGTGGTTAAGGCAGTGGATTGTGATTCCACCATTCGGGGGTTCAAGTCCCCTCGTTCGCCCTTAGAGTAATCAACAAACGCGCAATGCCGCTTATCTACTATGAGATAAGCGGCATTTGAATAAAAATAGCGATCGGGCAGAAGCGATCGCCAAAGGATTATTTAATTGTGTATTACTTAAACGAAACCGCGTCAACATCAACGGTATTAGCAGTAGAAGCAGAATCGGGGTTGCTTGCAGTTTCCGAGTAGTTTTTACGTGCTTTTACTCCTTCAATGACCATTTGGGACACTTCCGAAACTAAAAGTGTAAGCAAGAAAACATCGTCTAGCTGCCCAACAATCGGCAAAAAGTCAGGAGCAATATCGATCGGACTGACAAAATAAAGCGCCGTGCCAAGAATTACCCACCAACGGTATTTTGGATTGCGAAGTAGATTGCGATACCAAGTGTAAACTGATTGAATCGAAAAGTTCATTTATCCAACCTCCAATTACTTATGATTGTGACAAATTTGAGCAGGAAGTTGCGGTGTGAATAACCGTCCTTTTATAGTGCGGACGTTGCTACTGTTGCCGTAATTGAAAAATCGAAATAGGCTTAGGCTGTGGTAAGTGATAATCTCTACAATTAAAGTGCCTTAAGCATCTTTGTGGTTAACTATGCTTAAATATTGGGCTGAGGAATGGACGGAGGAGAGTAGAAACAGTGGATGTAGTACAAATTTTTCGTGATGGTGGCCCCGCAATGTGGCCCTTGCTGGCTCTATCGATTTTATCGTTGAGCGTAATTATCGAGCGATTGTGGTTTTGGGTGAGGATTCTTACCCAAGAAAGAGAAATTGTCAATCGCGTGCTAAATACTGCTAGTGCCAATTGGCTATCGGCAACCGAACTTGCCAAACGCGCGGTCAATCAACCTATTGGGCGGTTTCTTTACGCCCCCTTACGCCTGATAAAGCCCGATCCAGAACTTTTTCGATTGGCTTTAGAGGCAAGCGCCGAAGATGAACTCTCATCAATGCGGCAAGGGGAAAAAGTTTTAGAAGCAGTAATTGCCCTAGCGCCACTATTGGGTTTGTTAGGTACGGTACTCGGACTAATTCAGTCTTTGAGCAATATTCGTTTAGGAGACTTAGGAACGGCGGCGGCAGCAGGAGTAACTACAGGAATTGGGCAATCGCTAATTAGTACGGCAGCAGGGCTAATTGTCGCTATTAGTAGCTTGATCTTTTATCGCTTGTTTCAAGGATTTGTAGTTAATCAAGTAAAAGTATTTCGCCGCGCCGGAAGCGATTTAGAGTTACTTTATCGGCAATACTGGCAAAACAATATACCTGAAAACCCGGTGAATTTTGCCGCACCCCAAAATATAGATTTAACACCCCCTCAAGCAAATCCAACGGCAAATCAGTTTACCCAAATTCAACAACAGACAACTTTTCAGCCAAATACTAGCGAAGGAGGCGATCGCATAGTTATTGAAGCGGAAGACTTAAAAACTCCTTATTCCGACCCAGCGACAAGCCCTGGAGTAACCCCAATAAATCATCATCCCTCGACTACTGGTGGAAGCGATGAAATACCGCCAGAGGAAAGTAATGAAAATCGTCGCAATACTCCGCAGTCTTAAGACAATTAACCAACATGAAAATTAATTTACATTCACCCATCGAAGAAGCCCAAATACAAATTATTCCATTGATTGATGTAATTTTTTGTATTTTGACGTTTTTTTTGTTAGCAGCTTTGCAATTTACAAGGCAGCAAGCAATTAATGTAGATTTGCCGAAAGCCAATACCAGTACCACACCTCAAACTCAACAACGATTGATCGTGACGATCGATCCCGTAGGGCAAATTTATGTCGAACAGCAGCCAATTAATTTAGATCAATTGCCAGGAACTTTACAGGGTTATTTTCAGGCTAATCCCAACGCTTTGATGGTGTTAAATGCCTCGCGCACATCTAGTTACGACGATGTAGTGCAAGTATTAGATACTATGCGGCAAGTAGGAGGCGATCGCGTTGCTTTGGCTACTTTACCCCCGGCTTCTACTCAAACGCCTAACACCGTTAATCCTAATTCTACGGTGCCTGTAAATCCTAATAGCATACCCGTACCAACTACTAGCCCGATTCCCGGTACAGCACCTTTACCTACCGCCCCAAGAAGTCCACAAGGGGTAAATCCAGGTAACAATACTATTCCAGTTTTTCCCACCGCACCATCTAGTCCGCAACCAAATACAACTTCACCCCAAAGATAAGCTTCATTTCTGCCAATTTACAGATGAATAGTTCCAGCGCAAATTAGTCTACTGGTATTTAAGAGTTGATCTGCTTAAAACTAGGAGAATAAAATATGCACTTCGATCTTGTTAGTTTATTAATTGCTTGGTTAGTTAGTGCTTCTAGCTTATTAATCGTAACTAAACTGCCTGTAGGTGTAGAAATTGATAGTCCAGCTAAAGCCTACATTTCCGCCGCCGTTTTAGGAGTTGTCGCCGCCGTTGTCAATCCAATTTTAAAGGCAGTATTTTTTATTCCCAATTTATTGACTTTTGGGTTAATTTCGGGGCTAGTTACGTTTATTATTACTGCTGTAGCTTTGGCAATTACCGCCGGAGCAGTAAGCGGTTTTCGCTTGCGTCAAGGGATCTGGAGTGCGTTAATTGGTGCTTTGGCACTGTCGGTTGTTAGTAACTTAATTTATGGTTTTGTGGCTGCCTAAGATTAATTTCCCCTTCTCATGTAAGAAGGGGAAACATCACTAAGCTGGCATTTGAATTTGGGTATCGCCTTCTAGCCCAAAAGCAGCATGAATTGCTTGCAATGCCTTGACTCCTTCTTCTTGGGGAACGACACAACTAATTTTGATTTCCGAAGTTGCAATCATTTGGATATTTATTTGCTGTTGGGCTAGTGCTTGAAACATTTTAGCGGCAATCCCTGGTTGTCCGAGCATTCCCGCGCCCACAATACTTACTTTGGCGATCGCGCTATCGACGACTATTTCTCCCCAACCAAAACTTGCGGCGGCGCTTTCTAAAGTTTTCCGCGCTAGTTCCGCATCTAGTTGCGCTACAGTGCAAGCTATATCTCGCTTGGGTACGCCTTCAACTATACGACAGCGCTGAGACTGAATAATTGTATCTACACTAATATTATTTTCTGCCAGCAAGCCAAATAATCGGGCTGCCGTACCTGGGCGATCGCTTACTTGACGAATTGCTAACCTTGCTTGATTTTGGTCTAAAGCAACCCCCCGCACTGGCGGAAAGGACGAACTATCAGTTCTATTACCAATGTCTTGTTGCGTGACTTCAAAAGCATCGCAGAGGGCTTTGATGGCGCGATCGCCATCGGCGGCATCAATGACGCAACTAACTTTGACTTCGGAAGTAGAAATCATTTGAATATTTACTCCCGCCTTAGATAAAGTCGCAAACATTTTCGCTGCTACCCCCGGACGACCGATCATACCCGCGCCCGCTATACTTACTTTAGCTATTTGCGGTTGGATCATAACTTCCGCTTCTTGGGGGGTAGTAGCGCCGCCTTGAGAGCGCAATACAGGTGCGATCGCGCTGGCTACAGCTTCCGCTCGTTTCAGCATGGGAGTTGTGACTGTAAAGGCTATGTCGTTAGTATTGCCTTCATGGATTGATTGAATAATTAAGTCTACATCTAAGTTTTGCTTGGCAATTTCGCCAAACAACCGCGCCGCTACTCCTGGGCGATCGGGTACGCGCAATAAAGCCACTCTAGCTTGATCGATGTCTAATTCCACCCCATCTACAGGACGGGCAATTTCTAAGTTTACTAGGCTTCTTTCCTTGGGTATAGGTGAAACAACCCGCGTACCGGGTTCGTCCGTCCAGCTAGAACGAACTACAAGTTCTACTCCATAGTTGCGCGCAATTTCTACAGCGCGGGGATGTAAAACTTTAGCGCCTAAACTTGCAAGTTCTAGCATTTCATCGCAGGTAATTTCTGTCATCAACTGCGCTTGAGGTACTAAACGCGGATCGGTTGTTAAAATTCCCGGTAC
>JAPJOW010000016.1 GCA_030826005.1 Aliterella sp. RAGGC_92 | reverse complement strand
CGTCTACGGTGTCGAATATGCCGCGACTCGGTGCGCTGCCAACTGCAATTGTCATTACAGTAAAACTCCAAATATTATAAGTACGACAAGAGAATCGCCCGATTGGATAATGTAAGTTGTAAATAATACAAATAATCCATCGGTTGACAAGTTTAGTTTACGATTCTTTACTTGTTCCTAATCTATTTGTACAACTAACTGCCCATCTGTGGCAAGGTAATTAGAAAAATTTAATCTTTATCTGTCAATGGGAGTAGATAGCTGCCGAGGGAATAAATAAGTTTAGTAAATTTATAATACGTTTTGTGAGGAGGGCGAAGATAGGTGCAAGTAGAGAGATCGCCCCTACCTTGCTCATGCGCGCGAACGTTAGAATAGACTTTACTTAGTGCTTAATTGCTAAAAACATGATTTTTATCGACTTAACTTTAAAAAGTACCGCCTTTCCCGTGTCAGTCCAAAGAAAATCGAGTGAAGAAGCGGAGGCAGTTTATACCCAAATTGTCGATGCAATGCGCTCCGGTCAACCAGAGATTATCGAATTGACGTGCGATCGCCAAACCGAAAAAAAAGCTGCGGTACGCTCAAGTGAAATTCTCAGCGTCCAGATAGCTCAAAAAGATGGCTCTGCGGTTGGCGGCGGTAGACCTCCAGGATTTTTTGCTTTATCTGAATCTACATAAAAACTAAGCAAAGATGGCGGAAATTGCCGTTCAAGTTAGCAACTTAGATTTTAGTTGGCCTCAAGGAGAGCAAGTTTTAAATGCTTGCTCGTTAGCCGTACCTAAAGGCGAATTTTGGATGCTTTTAGGTACTAATGGCAGTGGTAAATCTACCCTCCTCAAGTTGCTGGCGGGGTTACTTACCCCCAAATCGGGACTTGTAGAAGTTTTGCATCCAGTCGGCTTTGTCTTCCAAAACCCCGATCATCAATTAGTAATGCCAACCGTCGGCGCAGATGTGGCTTTTGGATTGGTAGAAGAACAACTGCCAATATTTCAAGTGCGCCAAAGAGTAGAAGAAGCCTTAGCCGCCGTAAATATGCTGGAGTTGCAAAGAAGACCGATTTACGCCCTTAGTGGCGGACAAAAGCAACGAGTAGCGATCGCCGGAGCGATCGCCCGCCGATGTGAAGTGTTGCTATTAGATGAACCCACAGCTTTACTCGACCCAGATAGCCAATTAGAGTTAGTATCTCAAGTCCGCAATTTAGTTAAAACTCGCGGTTTAACCGCTCTATGGGTGACTCATCGATTGGAGGAGTTAAATTATTGCGATGGCGCGTTTTTGCTAGAGAGAGGTTCTTTAGTAGATCGTGGCGACGCGCAACGCCTAAAGCAACGCTTGCTCCAAGCGCCACCAATGGATTGAAAAATTAAAACCCCTAGTTAAATCTAGGGGTTTTTTGTCTTATAACTTACTCAGTCGGAGCAGTTTCAAGATCGTCGGCGGCTTCAGCTTCAGTAGTTGGTACTTCATCAGTTGGAGCAGTTACTACGGGTGGCTTCGGTTTTGTAGGCTTGGGTCCGCGCATCAAAGCCAAATTCATCGGCGGTGATGGTTCTTCTTCCCTTTTAGCGCCTTTTCCTCTGCCCTTTGACTTTTCTTTACCAGGTACAGAAGGAATCACTTTGCGTTTTTCCGGTGATGCTGTTGGAGTCTCAAGACTGTCTTCAACGGCGTTAGGTTGTTCCGGTATCTGTTCGCGTGTTTCTTCTCCAGCATCGCTTGGAGGAGCGATTTGACGCTCTGATTTCTTAATGGGACGTTCCACCATAAATTTTGCACATTTATTTATTAGTATTTTTGCATTGTCTTAGTAATTTAAGGAAGCTTGAAACCAAATAAAGTTTTACCACAGCAAATCGCTGACTCATCTTGGCTATTGCCAGAAATGTGAGAACCGATACTTCGATTGCGATTAGAATTGTGAATAAATATATTTAATTTCAATACGCAGTGAGTACATATCATGCCCCCCTCTTTACCAGAAGCCGTTTTATTAGTAGACGGCTATAACATGATTGGATCTTGGTCTTATTTAAAAAAAACTCGCGATCGCCTGGGACTAGAAGCAGCGCGCGAGGAATTGGTTTCGGCTTTGACAAACTACAGTGCGTTGCAAGGCTACGCGACTCAAGTTGTATTTGATGCTCAATATCAAAATACTTGTAGCAGCCAAGAAACTATTAATGAAAATTTATCAGTCCATTACACGGACTTTGGACAAACCGCCGATACCTACATAGAAAAGTCCTGCGCGGCGCTGCGTCCGTATTTAAAACAGTCTCACCTCTGTCGGCTCATTGTTGCTACAAGCGATCGCGTCCAGCAGCTAGTAGTGGTCGGGTACGGCGCAGAATGGATGTCTGCCCAGCAATTAAACTATGAAGTAGAGTCAACTCTCAAAACTTCCCTCAGCAAGCATAGGCAACGCAAACAATCTGCTAGTCGGTTTTTGGCAAATTCTCTCGATGCCAAAGCTAGGCAGAAATTAGCCGAATTGCGGATGGGATTATAGCATACTTACAAGTATTTCGCTCTAAAAATTTGCAACAGACAAATAAAAAAAAATTTGGCAAACCCCTTGCAAAATATTATCGCTTGCAGTTATTATAAATATTCGCAGTCCTCAGTAGCTCAGTGGTAGAGCGATCGGCTGTTAACCGATTGGTCGCAAGTTCGAATCTTGCCTGGGGAGTTAACTAAATTAACAATTTTTGCCTATTGGGTGTAAGTAGCAGGTGAAAAACTCTATTGTTGAGACGGTCACTTCGATCGTCTACTGCTTAACTAAGTTAGAGATGAAATGCGATCGCATCTCCTAAAGAACTAAACCCCCAAAAGCGCGAGTATCAGAAAAAATCAGTGATGTTCGTACCTGTAACCCGCACAGTCACTTACAGTAGGTTCAGTTATAGGTTTATTAACAATAAAAATGCGATCGCATCTTTATTGTTAGATTATTTACTCTGAGCTATTTGCGCCTTCCTGCGGGATATAAAAGCTGCAACCTCTCTAGCTTTCGGCGCAGTCTCTATCCAAGCCGGACGTTGCTCTAAGCTTTCGCACCAAACTCTTAGCTTCGGATAGTTATCTAAAGACACATCGAAATAAGGTAAAGTGCTAACCACCGTTCCAGCCACAATATCCGCTAAGGATATTTGGTCGCCGCCGTAATAAGAGCAGTCGCTTAACAAATTCTCTAAAAAACTCAAACTCGTTGCCAATCGCTGTCTTGCTTTTTCTAGGGTAGACTCATCACCCTCCACACCTAGCATTTTCATCAATAGTGGATTTGTCGCCGGAGCTAATTCATTAATAGTTACCATTTCTACCATCCTCACGATTGCTAAATTTTGAGCCTCGGTAGGTAACATTGCAGGAATAGGATATTTAGCTTCTAAGTAGTCCAAAATCGCTAATGACTCAATTACCCTAAAGCCATCGTCCACTAATACGGGGATGTGGTGGAAGGGATTAAGCGCTAAAAAATCTGGTTGAAATTGATCGCCATCTAATTTAAGTTCAATCAGTTCAAACTGGAGCTTTTTTTCTAGCAGCGCAATCCATACACGGCGAGAATTAAAAGATATTGGTACATGATAAAGCGTCAACATAGGTAAATCACCACGAGCATATCAGGCTGCCGAATCGCAGGCTCTAATTGTGTATGTAGTTAATTCTATTGCCCAATCCTAGAATTGCTCTAGCAAAGTTTCAATACTGGCGTTGTGAGAAAGAAAAGAAAATAAATGCTTGTAGCGCAACTTACCTTCTATATCTGTAACAAATTGCCCTGGTAACGGCGCACCTAATGCTTGACCTAATTTATAAGAGTGAAATACTCGACAACTAGGATCGCTTAGTAAAGGCATTTTTAGGTTCAAGTCGCTAATAACTTTTTGGCTTTGTTGTTCGTCGGTACTGGCAATTAATAAAACTTCTACACCCTTACTTGTAAACTTTTCGTAGTTTTCATTTAGAGCTTTGATATGGGGAAAGCAAAGCGGACAATACTGCTTTTCGGTAAAAATGCGGGTAAAAGCAAGCAATACAGGCTGCTTACTTCTATATTCTGAAAACTTAATCGTGCGATTATTAGTAATATCTGGCAAGCTAAAACCCGGTGCTAGTTCTCCGATAGTTAAATCGTTGGTTGCAGGAATCGGCAAGAGATTGCGGAAAAAACGCTCGGTTAATAAACCGCTAAAGTCGTTAGAAGTCAGCATAAATAGTTATCTCCTTAAAATATTAAAGCCCCAATAAGCTGTGGATATTCAATCTCATAGCATTGGGGCGGTTTTTTAGTTTAGTTGTTACTTAGCGAAACTTACACTGAAGCAAAAAATACTTTTGATTTCACAGGATCGGGAACCATTGTCTGATCGCCAGGTTGCCAACCTGCGGGGCAAACTTCATCGGGATGAGATTGCACGTACTGAATAGCTTTGAGCGTCCTTAGCGTTTCATCTACGCTACGTCCAAAGGACAAATTATTAATTGTTGCGTGTTGAATCACGCCGTCTTTGTCGATAATGAACAAGCCCCGTAAAGCAACCCCTGCTTCTGGATCGAGTACATTGTAAGCCGCACTAATTTCTTTTTTGATGTCGGAAACTAAAGGATAATTTAGGTCGCCCACACCGCCAGCTTTGCGATCGCTCTGAATCCATGCTAGGTGAGAAAATTCGCTATCTACAGACACTCCCAATACTTCCGTGTCAATTTGCTTAAATTCGTCAAAGCGATCGCTAAAAGCAGTAATCTCTGTCGGGCAAACAAAGGTAAAGTCTAGAGGATAGAAGAACAAAATGACGTATTTGCCACGATAGTCAGATAACTTTATTGTCTTAAATTCTTGATCTACTACGGCAGTAGCGGTAAAATCTGGCGCTGTTTGACCTACTCTCAAGCATCCTTCGGCTGCGTAAGTTAGAGGCATTAGATTAGTTCTCCTTGATGACTTATACGTTTTATCAACTGTTCGCGGGTAATGATGTGCTAGATTTTACCCGGACATGAAATAATTGATTATTTACGAACTGTTACAAATATATCATAGTCATAACGATTTTGAGTAGCCAATGGGAGAATTAGACACAAGGGAATGGATACTGACAAACGGGCTAGGAAGTTTTGCAAGTGGGACGGTATGCGACGCTAGGACGCGGACTTATCACGGTTGGCTAGTAGCGGCGTTAAATCCACCAAGCGATCGCACTTTTGTGTTTTCTCATTTAGAAGCAAGTATAGAAATTGCTGGGAAAACATGGGCATTGGGAACAAATTTTTGGGGTGGCGGGGCGATAGAACCGTTGGGTTATAAGCTATTGCGCTCTTTTACGATCGATCCAGTGCCAACATGGGTATGGGGGGCGGAAAACTGGCAATTGAGCAGACAAATGGTGATGCCTTATGCTTTAGGTGAGGGAGACAAGCAAGAGAAATTTTTGCATCGCGTCTTGATTCAATACCTTTATGAAGGGGAAACAGCAGCAATTTTAAAGTTACGATTGACAATTGGCGATCGCAACTTTCACCACCAACAACGCGCCGAACCTAATTTACAATTTTCTCAGTTGGTCAAACAAAATCAGCTTTATTTACAAGCAATTCGACCAGGAAAAATAGGCACGCTTTGGCAATTACAATGGACGAAAGGAGAGTATCAAGCCTCCCCCGTTTGGTATTGGAATTATCAGCTAATTGAAGAAAGTAAGCGGGGATTGAGCGATCGCGAAGACTTGTATAGTCCGGGGTATTTAACGATAAAATTACAACCAAAGGAAAGTTTAACTGTAGAAGCAAGTTTAGGTACTCGCGATCTACGCCTGCAAGCGCAAGACTTTGCTAAGGCTGTAGAAGCCCAGCAACGCAGATTTAAGCAATTATTTCCGCTCATAGCCTCCAAAGCTCCTTCAACGTCCATACTGCCCCAACTCCTCCAAGCTGGAGATAGTTTTATTGTCTATCGTCAATCAATAAAAGGGCAAAGTGCGATCGCTGGTTATCACTGGTTTAACGATTGGGGACGCGATACGCTAATTGCTTTACCAGGACTTGCTTTAACTACCAAGCGTTTTGAATTAGCAAAAGCCTTGCTGCAAACTTTTGGGCGTTATTGCCAATATGGTTTAATACCTAATGCGTTTCCCGATACCAATAACGAACCATTTTATAACAGTCTCGATGCAACGCTATGGTGGATTGAAGCCTTAGGGCTGTACTTAGAAGCAAGTCAAGATTGGAATTTCTTAGTAGAACAATATCCCACAGTCCGACAAATTTATAAAGCTTTTACGGCAGGTACAAAATACAATATTCAAGTCGATGCGGCGGATGGGTTGCTAGGGTGGGATGCGCCCGATGTGGCTTTGACTTGGATGGATGCGGTAATTGACGGTCAGCCTGTCACTCCCAGGCGCGGTAAGCCTGTAGAAATTAATGCTTTGTGGTATTCGGCGTTATGCTGGTCTAGCAACTGGGCAAAACGCTTAGGAACGCTTCAAGTCGAAAATAGCGATCGCTATTGCAAACAAGCTCAGTACTACACCGGACAAGCCCAACAAGTAAAAGACTCTTTGCAAAAGTTCTGGAATCCGCATACAGGTTACTTGTACGATTTAATTGAGCCAGACGATCGCCCTAATGCCCAAATCCGTCCTAATGCTGTTTTAGCCCTTTCTCTGCACCACTGTGGCTTTAGTGACGTGCAAGGACAAAGTATCGTCCAAGTAGCCAAAAATCGCCTGCTTACGCCCTATGGATTACGCAGTCTCGATCCTGCTGACCGAGAATATATAGGCAATTATGCCGGAAATTCTCACCACCGCGATCGCGCTTATCATCAAGGTACGGTTTGGATGTGGTTAATTGGGGCATTTATTCGCGCATGGCAGCGTTTTTATCCCTCTGAACCCCTCCCCTACCGCAAACAACTCTTAATAGAACATTTTTACAATACTGGTTGCATTGGCTCAATTTCCGAGATTTTTGATGGCGATTCGCCTCACGCCCCTCAAGGTGCGGTTTCTCAAGCTTGGTCTGTTGCTGAATTAATCCGCCACTGGCACGATATCGAGTTTTGAGCAATGGCGATCGCAAGTTATTTACAAGAGAGTTTAGAGGAAATAATATTGAATTTAACAACAGGTTTGGCTGCTTTTGAAGCTGAAGATTACACTAACGCCTTTAGATTGTTGAAACCAATTGCTGATTTAGGAGATGCTGAAGCACAATGTATAGTTGCAAATATGTACCACTTAGGTCTTGGTTTAGAAAGAAATGTTTTAGAGGCAGTTCGCTGGTATCAAAAATCTGCCATCCAAGGTTATGGTGTAGCCTCAAATAACTTAGGAGGAATTTTTGCGATTGGGGATCGAGATATAGCTGTAGATCGAATAGAAGCCGAGAAATGGTATCAAAAAGCCAAAAATCAGGGATTTTTACATAGTCCCGATCAACCGATCTCTTGAGCTTTGCAATATTTTTATTCAATTTATGTTTAAGTTTTTATGGCTCAGGGTGGATTTGAACCGCCGACCTCAGGCTTATGAGTCCCGCGCTCTAACCAACTGAGCTACTGAGCCATGTTTTTCAACATTTGTGAATATAACACAACAATTGCTGTAATTGCAACTAGAAATTTTCGTCCTCTATAGGTTTTAACGACGGGCGATCGCTACTCCAAGCCCACCAAACATAATCGCACTGACATTGATAAAATTCTTGCCACTTGCGGCGGTAGTTATCGGTCATTACGGGAGAGCGGCGATTTAGCCAGACTTGCTTGGCTTCTCGGCTACTAGATAAGCAACGGGGACAACAAAATTGATGAGCGTGAGTAGCACTAGCCGTCCATTCTGGCGGAGTTGGCGCAAAAGCATCCATGCGTTGAAATTTATCGTTTAATTTTTATTTTAAACTGCCTAGCTACGTTAAAAGTGTTTATATTTTGCTATTTTTAGCAGCTACTAGCTCAAAATCAAATGCCTGAAAAGGTGTAGGGTGTATAAATAGGGGGATATTAATTAGTAAAAAAGATCGCCAACAACCTATTTGTATGGAGCAAAACGCTGAAATTCGCCGTTTGTTAGACTTAATGCCTGCTTCTGGGCGAATGATGACTAAAATTGTCAGCAAACCAGAGCAAAGACAAATAATTGCTAGTCCCTTACCGCTTCCTTGGCAGCAACAAAGGCAAGTATATATCAATTTTGATTTGTGGCGGCGCTTGTCTAAACCGCAGCGAGACTTGTTGCTGTTGAGCAATATTAGTTGGCTAACAGGGATTAAGTGGTTCAAACCTGATGTTTATCAAGGTGTAGTCTTAGCTGGAATATTAGGCGCAACGGTAGAATTAGTACAAAGCGATCCGGTGGGTGTGGTAATAGGAGCGGGCTTAAGTGCATTTGCATCGGCTCAAATTTGGCGTAACAGTCGCAGTTCTAAAGTAGAACTAGAAGCCGACGAAACTGCAATCAAAGTCGCCCAAAGGCGCGGTTATTCAGAAACCGAAGCGGCGGGATATTTATTATCAGCCATAGAAACCGCCGCGCAAATTGAAAAGCGTCCGAGTTTGAACTTTGTAGACTTGATTCGCTGCCAAAATCTCCGCGCGATCGCAGGTTTATCTCCTGTAAGCGTCCCCCCAGCCGAAAGAAAAGACTTCTAGCTTAAGTAGGAATTATTTTACTTACTTTCCACCGGGCGACAGTGATAAAGCTGATAATTGTAACCATCTACAGCAATGGTTAAGTCATCTTCCATAGTGCTAGTGTCCGTGTGGCAGCTATTAAGTTTTATTGGGGCATAAAAATTTACTAACCATAAATCAAATGGTAGCGATTTTTGACTTACAGTATTTTGCAAAGCGATCGTTGCATTAGAAGGATCTTGAGATTGATGAGCTAAAAGAAATTGCGGATTAGTTGGTATTTTCGCAAGCTTAAATTCTCTCGCAATCCCCATCATTTCCCCGGTTTGGACGTGAGTCTTATGAGTTGTGGCAATTAGTACGGGTAAAGAAACGCTTGTTTTTTGAACTACCTGCACAAATAAATCTGGTCGATAATACTTCTGGTAGCCCAAATTATTCACAACGCTAATCGCGCTAAGTAATCCCATCAACCAAATTAAAGCTACGGCGGTTTTGCCCGATGATAAATTTTTAGGAGGTTTTGCCCAATTCCAGCAAATTGCTAGACTTGCAGCCACTAAAACTATAACGGCGGGAAAATAAACAAAATTATATCGAGCGCCACGAGTAAGATCGATACCTAAAATATAGGTGAAAGAGAAAAATATCGCGATCGCACTTCCCGTAATTCCTGCAAACACCCCAGTAACTACGCGAGTTTTTGGTTGTTGCCAACTAATTACTAAACCGCGTTTGAGTAGAGGAATCGCCCAAACAAAAAAAATAATCATAATTAACCCTGAAGCAATCACGATAGGTAGCGCTGAAGCTTCTACAGGTAGCAAAGACAGCATTGTAATCCAAGCAGCGATTAATTGAAAAATAGGATTTAAGAGCGCCAAAATATTTGACGAGTCGCCGTTTTCAATCCATTCTGTCAATTCGCTATTATTTTGTAAAAATATTGGCAGCCAGACTACTCCCCCGATAGCCGTACCTAGGGCAACCGCGTAAATTTGCCCCCAGGGAGAAATGAAAGCTTTTTTCTTTTGGCGGTATTGCCAAAATAGCAAGACAATAGCCTCCGCCGCCAGAGTTAACACAAAAAAGTAATGAGTAGCAATTCCCAAAATATTGACTAATATCCACCCTCCAGCGATGAGAATAGGTAATTTTGTCCGAGTTTGAATATGTCTAATAGCAATTACTAAGCAACCAAAAGAAGCAATTACTAGCAAAATCGCTAAAGTGTAATGACGGGCTTCTTGAGCTAAAAAAATGCCATAAGGCGAAACCGCCATCATCGCCGCCGCAATTTGCCCAACTAAACGAGAGCGAAAAGCAAAAGCGCTCAATAAATAAATTGCTGGAATAGATAGCGCGCCAAATATAGCGCTAAGACTTCTAGCCACCCATAAAGAAACTAAACCACTATCCCCACTCCATAATTGCATCCACCAATGAGCCAGCATAAAGTAAAGCGGTGGATGGTTGCTTTCCGTAAGTAAGTGCTGAAAAACTTGGGTTACACCTACATGAGGGTTTATTTGCAATGGTTGCAATAGTTCGTCAAGAGCAATCGCTCGATCTAAAGGCACAGTACGATAACTATTACCCAAGCTAAATACTAGCGTCGAAAATTCATCAGTCCAAGGCGATTTGGCTGTAAGTTGAGTTAAGCGCAAACCCAGAGCTATAGTTGTCCACAGTAACAGCAGCAAAAAAGTTTTAAGTCTCACTCTTTACCCTTTGCCTCTAAATTAGCGATCGACATAGTTACTTAAAAATCATAGTCTTATACTTTTTGCAGTATTTTTTAATTTCTGCCTTCTACGGATATTTCTGACAAAATTAAAGTTAGAGCAGAACTTATTGATTGGATTCCTCGTGACGACTAAAACTATTGAGTCAATTCTTGAAAGTACTTTAAATGGAGCTAATTTGTCAGCCCAAGAAGGAGTAATGTTGTTAAAGCAGACCGATCCTAGGGTAAAGTCTGCCATCAAATACACTGCCGATAGACTCCGCCACAGTCAAGTAGGGGACACTGTTACCTATGTAATCAACCGCAATATTAACTATACAAATATCTGCGAACAGCATTGTAGTTTCTGTGCTTTTCGACGCGATGCTACAAGCGAGGGTGCTTACTGGTTGGACTGGGAACAAATTTTAGCCAAAGCTACGGATGCGGTAGCGCGTAATGCTACAGAAATTTGTATGCAGGGAGGATTAAACCCTGGGGCAAAAATCAACGGGCAAAGTCTAAATTATTATTTACGTCTAGTTACAATTATCAAGAGCAAATATCCTCAACTCCACATCCACGCTTTCTCTCCCCAAGAAGTACAATTTATTGCTAAAGAAGACGGGCTTACTTACGCCCATGTAATTGCGGCATTGAAAGACGCAGGCGTAGATTCTATGCCCGGTACGGCGGCAGAAATACTAAACGATGAAGTGCGGCGCGTTTTATGCCCAGAAAAAACTGATACCGCAACTTGGTTAGAAATTGTCAGTACCGCTCATCAACTTGGTTTGCCTACAACTAGCACGATGCTTTCCGGGCATATTGAAACTCCCGAACAACAAATAGAACATTTAGAAAAATTACAAATTCTCCAACGAACAGCCCTAGAAAAAGCTTACCCTGGAGCTATCAGCGAATTTATTTTACTGCCTTTTGTCGGTCAAGAAGCCCCCAAGCCGTTACGCAAGAAAGTAGGACGGGATCAGCCAGTAATTGACGATGCTTTATTACTTACCGCCGTAGCGCGAATTATGTTAGGCACTGTAATTCCCAACCATCAACCAAGCTGGGTAAAACTAGGGCTAAGTGGGGCAATAGAGGCACTTAATTGGGGTTGTAACGATATTGGCGGCACATTGATGGAAGAACATATTACAACAATGGCAGGCGCTAAAGGCGGTACGTGCATGGAAGTAGAAACTTTACAAACAGCAATTTCTTCGCTCGAAAATCGCCCATACCAGCAACGCGATACGCTATATCATCCGATATCGGCGATCGCAAACGATCCCCACTGTACCAATCGCTGATAGGATAGACGTTGATTTAATGTCTATTTACGTAAAAACTTATGAAGCGCTACTGGTCGCGTCTAATTGCCTTAGTTTTGGTTGCAGTCATTGGCTTGATGGGCTGTTCTAACAATAGTTCTACTTCCCTAAGTGGAGACTATCGCCAAGATACTTTAAGCGTAGTAAATACCTTGAGAACCGCTCTAGATTTGCCAGAAGATGACCCAGAAAAAGCTCAGTCTCAAGCCGTAGCGCGAGAAAAAATTAATGAATTTGCTGCCCGCTATCAAAGAGATACATCGGTGGCGGCATTAAATTCTTTTACTACTATGCGGACAGCCTTAAACTCCTTAGCCGGACATTATAGTTCTTATCCCAACCGCCCCGTACCGCAAAAGCTCAAGCAACGCCTGCAACAAGAGTTTAAGCAAGTAGAGGCAAGTCTTTCTAGAGGTGGCTAGTTTTGTGAAAAGGTTGGGAAACTTAAATAAGGTTGTAACAGTCAGTAGAACGGAGATAACTACTTACTAAAATCTCCCGACTGCTGACTGATAAGAAATTTTGCCTTTGAGCAAGACGTGCAGTTATCTATTACTAAATGGCTATAATTGTGCGTGCTAGGCAATTTTTCCAAATAAAGGTAGTTGCCATAGTCTACTCCGCAAGCTGGCTTTAAAGTTAGTTTAATTAAATTAATACCTTAATACATCCTTTATTTGTGCTTTTGGGCATGACCAACCATTTTGTGAACATAAAAAATATATTATCTTTGCGGGCGATCGCCACAATTACGTCTAGTAGTCTAGTTGCGACAAATATTGGATTTTACCCAGCCCAAGCGCAAACAACTGCCTATTGCCAGCTAACAGAGTCGGCAAAGCAGGAGAAACAAAACTTACTGCAAGCAACGCTCAAAGGAGACAGAGAAGCTCAAACTCGCTATCAAGGGTTGATAAGCCAACACGCTCAGGAAGTTCAACAGTGCCGCGATCGCACATGGCCTCAAATTCAAGGAATTTGGTTGCGGTTATATCCTTGCGATATCCAAGCCGGAAAACTAGACGAAATTATGGATCGGATTGTTAACCGAGGCTATAACAGAGTTTATGTCGAAGTTTTTGCCGACGGACAAGTACTGCTACCGACAAGTTCTAATCGCACGGCTTGGCCTTCAGTTATCCGCACGCCAGGTAGCGAAAAGGTAGATTTACTTGCCCAAGCAATTCAAAAAGGGCGCGAGCGGGGCTTAAAGGTCTACGCTTGGATGTTTATGATGAATTTTGGCTACTCCTACGGACAAAGAAGCGATCGCCAGTCGGTACTTGCTCGTAACGGTCGAGGCGAAACTAGCTTATATTTTGTCGATAACGAAAGCCAAGTTTTTGTCGATCCCTACAACTTGCAAGCAAAAAGAGACTATTACCAATTAGTAAATGAAATCGTGCGTCGTCGCCCAGATGGAGTGTTATTTGATTACGTCCGCTATCCGCGAGGATTGGGGGCAAATTCTGTAATTACTAAAGTTCAAGACTTATGGATTTATGGCGATGCGGCTCAACAAGCTTTATCCAAACGGGCGCTAAATTCTAAAGGACAAGAACTAATCGGGCGCTACGCAAAAAAAGGCTCGATATCCGTTGCCGATGTCGCTGCCATAGACCAATTGTATCCTCAAGAAGGCGAACCTCTATGGCAAGGACGCACCCCCCCCGCGCCGCCACCCGCACCCATAGCTCAACCAAAAGAGTCGCCTGCACCGAGCGCGATCGTCTTACCTAGTGCCGCCCAAAGACAGCCGCGCTTGCAATGGGAATTGTGGCAGTTGAGCGTAGCTCATGCAATTCAAGGCATCTTAGACTTTTTAGCCGTAGCCGCATGGCCCGTACAGCGCCAAGGAATCAAGGCAGGAGCAGTATTTTTCCCCGATGGCAATCAAACCGTAGGACAAGGTTACGATTCGCGCTTGCAGCCCTGGCATCGGTTTCCCACAACTTTAGAGTGGCACGCTATGTCTTACGCTAACTGCGGCAACGCTACCTGCATCGCCGCTTTAGTTGAGCGAGTTACAAAGCAAACTCCCGAAGCCCAGGTCATTCCGGCGATCGCTGGCGTTTGGGGTAAATCAATTTCCAATCGCCCTTCTTTAGAAGCGCAAATGCAAGCAATTCGCACGGTTGCTCCCCAAATAACAGGTGTAAGCCATTTTGCCTTTTCCTGGCAAGAACCCCAGCTAGATAGCGAGCGGAAGTCTTGCCAAGCACGCCGAATTTAGCACTTTTAAATTGCTGACTCTTGGCGACTTTCAATTTCACAAGATAAGTGCTTAGAGATAATTGATAGTACGCTGTCAGCTTTTACAGGCTTATTTAAGTAGTCAGAGCAACCTACTACTTTCGCGCGGACGCGATCGATAATATTGCTAGTCAAAATTACAATTGGCGTATCGCTAAAAGTTGGAATTTTGCGTAAACGAGCGCAAATTTCGTAGCCGTTAAGATTGGGCATAACCAAATCTAAAAAGATTAAATCTGGTTTGCGGTTAAGCAGGGTTGCTAAAGCTCGGAGGGGATCGTCTACCGCCACGAATTGATAGCCAACTTCCGTTAAAATCTTCTCCATTGTCTGGCAAACTAAGCGGCTATCATCAATACAAGCAATTAGCGGTTGCGGAGATTGAGGTTGTTCTGGAGGTGTAGAAATTGGCGGCGCAGTATTTAAAATGGGCAAGTCGGCAATCTCTACTAGCTCGATTACGCCCGACTGAATGTAGGGCAGCAAAGAAGATGTAACTTCGATAACTTGGCGCTTCATTTGCAAAGCTAAATCTCGCAAACTACGCTGTCCGTTCAGTAAAACTGTTAGTTGTCGGTAGGTAGCAGTAGAAACTTTTTGTTGCAAGTCTTCTGGTCGTTTGATAATTGGAGCGCGATCGGGAAGGATTTCGCTAAAATTGGCACTTTGCCAAATCTGCCAACTTTGCCGCGCCATAGCCGTTGCTTGGTCAGTATCAATTAATAATAATTGCGCCGCCGAACTTTCTTTTGGTTCGATTTGATAAGTTAAATGTTTCGCCTGCATACAGTCAAACAAAACTTCAAAAACGATCGCGCGAATTACTTGCGCTACTTGTTCTCGATTAATCTGCTTGCGTTCGAGCCATAAATTTAATAATTGATACTCTACAGGCGCATCGCTACTTGCAGGCATCTGCTCGCGATCGCGAACGATTTGCGGGCAATAGGTTGCTATATTTCTTTGCCAGCGTCGCCCTGGATGCGTCCCGCCTGTAGCATACAACAGTCGTCCTAAGTAAAGGTAAAATATCCACTTCACTTCTCCTTGGGCTTTAACTGATAGCTGCCCTGTAAACTGAGATTGCTTGAGGGCAGCAAACTCATTGTCAAAAACTGCCGTGCTGGTGTATTTGGGCTTGCTAGTTAGGATTTTACGCAATTCTTCGAGTTTTTGTTCTGATTGCCTGACAACGGCAGCTTTTCGCTCTAGCCGCACGGCGATCGCATTTAATAGTTCGGTGCTAGTAAATGGCTTGGTTAAGTAGTCATCTGCTCCTAATTGCATTCCTTGCCGAAAATCGCTTTTATCGGCTTTGGCGGTGAGAAAAATAAACGGAATTGTTGCGGTAATGGGTTCTTTGCGGAGTAACTTCAGCACGTCGTAACCGTCAAGTTCTGGCATCATGACATCGCAAATAATTAAATCGGGTTTGTGTTCCCACGCCCAAGTTACACCTACATGACCATTTTCTGCGCCAATGCCATCAAAACCTTCTGCTTCTAGCAAGTCTAAAATATTTTCTCTAACTAACTGCTCGTCTTCAATAACTAAAATTTTTGTCATAAATCTATACTTTTTGATTTAAAGGAAGTGTAACTGTAAACGTCGTTCCCACACCAACTTCGCTTTCTACTGCAATCTCGCCGCCGTGTAAGTCTACAGACTTTTTGACAATAGCAAGTCCCAATCCCGTACCGGAGATCGTGCCAACATTACTAGCGCGATAAAACGAGTCAAACAAGTTGGCTTGCTCTGAAATTGGAATCCCAATGCCAGAGTCTTGGACGCGAAAAATTGCTGTTTGTGGCGTACAAATCAACTCAAAATGAACGATCCCACCTTGAGGCGAATATTTGATCGCATTTGTCAAAAGATTGCTCAAGATTTGTCTGAGCAGTTTTTCATCTATGCAAGCATTTATGCAGCTATTTTCGCTATTCCAGACTATTTTGTGGGTGTGATTGCTAATTTGCATCTCATCTATTAAATCGCGGCAAAATAGGGTTAAGTTAATTTCATAGGGATTAAACTCTAGTCTTCCCACTTCTGCCTGACCAATTAACAACACATCGTTTAATAATTGGGTCATGTGTTTTACGCTCGATTGAATTCTCAGTAGATGTTGTAATTTTTTCTCCTCTGTCCATTTAAAACCGTACTTTTCAATCAATTCTGCCGAGGACAAAATTGTTGTTAAGGGCGTGCGAAATTCGTGAGAGGTCATGGTGACAAAGCGCGACTTTAACTGGCTGAGTTCTTTTTCTTTTTCTAAAGTAACGCGCATATCTGCTTCGGCTTGCTTGCGCTTAGTAATGTCACGCACGATCGCTATAACTTCATTGTCGATACTGACAACAATTCGAGCTTCGTAATCGTGCAACTCGCCATCGAGGAGCATTTGGTATTCAAAAATTTGTACTTCTTGAGAAGCTAATGCTTGCTGCAAGGATTGCAGCGCTTCTTGGGCTACATTTGCTGGCAGGATTTCGTTAATATGTTTGTTGACAAAATCTTTAGCCGCTATGCGCTCACCTTTGGGGACTACGCTAGTAACAATGCCCTCGGCATTGATGCGAAATAGTAAGTCTGGTAAAGCGTTGAGCAAGGCGCGGTTGGTCGCTAGGGTAGAACGCAAAGATTCTTCGGCTTGTTTGCGCTCGGTGATATCTCTTAAAATTACTACATACTCTGGAAATCTTTGCGGTGAAGGACTAGAAACGCTCACGTCTAAAGTGCGCCCTTGCTGGCGAATTTTAATAATTTGTTCGCTTCTATTTGCCCACTGTGGAGGTTGACCGACTAAATTGGGCAAAAATTGATTTAGGGAGCGCCCGATTACCTGAGAAATAGGAGTATCAAATATTTCTTCTCCGGGAGGGTTGACTTGGCGAATAATGCCATTTTCTGCCACTACTAAAATAGTGTCAGGGACGGTATATAAAGCAGCGCTTAAGAGATTTTTTGCTTGTTTGCGAGCTTCTTCAATGGCGGCAATTTGCGGTAGGGTAGTCCAACAAGCGATCGCGATCGCCATAAACGACAGCGTAACTAACAAAATAACTAACAAATTTGCGCTCTGTTGATTTAAAGTGCGATGTAAATTCCCACCAATTGCCCAACCGATAGTAGTAGCGCTACAAACTAGGATAATTAAGATAATTACTTGGTTTACAACAAAATCTTTAAAATTACGTTGTTTGTACTGGTAACGTTTTAGCCACCATTGAGGGTGAAAAGGAGCGAAACTAATTCGTCTTATCGCCCGATCTCCTACTAAGATCGCAAGTGGAATTGTTAGTCCTCCCAGCAAATCTTGCCAACTCCACAGCGTACCGCCAATTACCAAAACAACAGTTTCAACCAGCAAAAAAACTAGCGACAACTTACCCCAGCGCACTTCGGGAGCATCGCGGCGCAGCCATAGCCCTAAATGCAGACCCATAATTGACACCAAATAAGCTGTCCCTGCTACGGTGACAATTTCCGCTACATCGCCCCAAGCTAAACATAAGCAACTAATGAAAAATGTAAATACTAAGGCAGGTTCTAAAACACCTTGGGGAGAGACAACCGCAAATACTGGCGCTAATTGTTGATCTAAAGCTAGTTGATATAAAATACGCGGCGAGTTGGCAACGGCGGTAGCGCAACTAAGCAGACAAGAAAAAGAAATTAGTAAAGTGACGGCAAAAGAAGCAGAATTGCCCCAAAATTTTTGAGAGGCGGTGAGCAAGTTTAAAAATGTGTCGCTACCAATAGCAGAATTAGGCGCTAAGGCAAGTAGCACCCAAGAACCACCTAGAAACACTACAGGAATTAGCCAAGCAGCTACCGTCAAAAATTGCAAAGTCCTCGCCGGACGTTGGCTGTCAGCAACAAAAGAAGAAGTAGTTTCGCAGGCATAAACGGAATAAGTAGCAATAAAAAACCACTTTGCCCATTCGCTAAAGCTAAGAGTATTATTAGTAAATTCTACTTCTACTTGATTCCACGCTATCCAACCTAAACCTTGCAGGCAGAAAGTAATTACAAAAGCAATTGCTGGTACGACAAAAACTAAGTGTAGTATTGCTAATGCTCGACTGCCACTAAACGCGACAATAAACGCGATCGCGCTAAACCCAATTCTTAAAATTGTTTCCGGGCAGACAATACCTAAAGGAGCTAAGTTTACTTTGATTAGTTCGGTCAAAATAATCGCATAAATTGCTGGAGCGGCAGCCCAACTAAAAAAATAGGCGATCGCTACGTATCGCCCCAAGTTAGGAAATGTATTTAATAACCGCGCCGCATAATTAGGCGTTCCTCCCGATACATTTGACCAATATTTACCTAACTGCTGTACTTGTAAGTTAAGCATGATGGCAACCGCTACTCCAGGTAGCCAAACAAAAATAGCCTTTGCTCCTAGCGCCGCATGAATTGCTGGCGCTGTCCCAATCCATCCCACATGACCTGTTAACCCAAAACCCCAAGTCTCCAAAACACTTAAGTTTCGCGGTAGTAGCGCAGCTTGACGCTGAGAATTATCCACATTAATAGTATCGCTGAACAGCAATTTTTCCCCTGATTAAGTTTCTTTATATTTGATTCTTTAGCGCTATTTTTATTAGAATAACACCGTACAAATACTTAGTTGCTAACTTTTTAGCTAAATTTATTCAGTAGTTTTTCTGAAGATAAATTGTAATTTTCCTTTAAATAATGAATGTTAACAATTATTTATTTACAAAAAGTAGTCTAAGTATAATGTCTGACACCATCTTGCAGGAACTATCAGATTTCATGGAGCAGTTAAAACAAAAAACTGAACTTCATGCTGGCTATCCTTATAACTTGACTTGTGATTATACTTTACTATCAAAGTTTTTTAACTATCTATTAAATAACGCAGGAGATCCATTTATTGAACCTGATTTTGGTCTTCATTCGCGCAAGTTCGAGCAAGAAGTATTAGCTTTTTTTGCTGACCTTTATAAACTGCCTCGTGAAGACTTTTGGGGTTATGTTACTTCCGGTGGTACAGAAGGAAATTTGTACGGAATATTCTTAGGTAGAGAAGTTTACCCCCAAGGTATATTGTATTCGTCTCAAGATTCCCATTATTCCATCGCTAAAGCCGCTAAATTGTTTCGGATGACACATTTAGTTGCTGATTCGCAAGATAATGGAGAATTGGATTACAGACATTTCGAGCAGTTACTTTGTGCAAACCAAGATTATCCAGCAATTATCAACTTAAATATTGGTACTACCGTTAAGGGTGCTATAGATAACTTAGATATTGTATTAGAAATTTTAAAGAGAAATCACATCCAAAATTATTATATCCACTGTGATGGAGCGCTTTCGGGGATGATGCTACCTTTTTTAAAAAATGCGCCTCAAGTAAACTTTACTAAAGCTATAGATAGCGTAGCAATCTCTGCTAAGTTCATTGGTTCGCCTATACCTTGTGGTGTTGTTTTAACCAAAAAAAAGTTTGTAGATAAAGTAGCAATGCTAATTGAATATATTGGCTCTAAAGATACAACTATTCTCGGTTCTAGAAACGGTCATGCTTGTTTGATTCTTTGGTACGCTTTAAAAACTAGAGGTTGTAGCGGCTTTGCGGCGGAAGCTGAAATGTGCATTCAAAATGCCCAATATCTTTATCATCAACTGAAATTAAGACGTTACCCATGTCTGCTTAATGCTTTTTCTAACACCGTAGTATTTGCCAAGCCCTCAAGACAAACAATTGAAAAGTGGCAGTTAGCAGTCTTAGATGATTGGGCGCATATTATCGTGATGCAAAATATAACTAAGCAAAAACTAGATGCTTTTTTAGCAGAGCTTGATTTTTCCTTCAGCATCCAAGTTGGATAGCAACTGCTATCAGAAAACGGCGTTGGTCAATCGAAAGATGAAAGACAAGGAGATAAGGAGACGGATGGGTTGCTGCAAAGGGAATATCCTATCTAAATTCAGCAATGCCCAAAAAACTTATCAAGTTAATTTGCGCGAACTAGCAATAACTCCGTCAGTGGCGCTATCATCAGGCACAGAAGGCATATTGTAATAATGTTATGGGCGAATCAAAACGGCGTAAGACGGCACTAAAAGAAAAGTATGGGCAAGAAGCTAGATTTTTGCCTTGGCTGCCAATTAGCAAAGGACAAGCACAACAATTTGTAGATTGGAGTACTCGTGGTGCTTGGGTTGGAATTGGTTTATTAGTTGTTTGGTGGTTAACCGTATTATTTATAGGCCCAGCATTGGGCTGGTGGCAAGTTAATTAGCTGTTAAATTACAGAAACTAGCTAAGGGAGGATTAGCGCCCTTGGCTAGTTTTAAATTGATTTAGATATGATAAATCTTAAGAAGCCCGTCTTAACTCGTTTAGGATGAAAAAGAGCAATTTTTACGCTAATGCCTAATCCGCCTAGGGTTAAAACCCAAGGCTAATAGTTAAAGTCGGCTTAAGCCGACTGAAGAAAAAACTTAGACTTTTGTAAGAGATCGGTTTGTGAGGGCGCAATACTTTGAATCTTTAATTGAAGGTGTACTTTAGGCAAAAAAATGTACTTCACTGGTTTGAGAAGTAATATAAGTAATCCAAAATTAGAAGATAAACGGCGATGTGTTTCTATTGGGGAAGAAGTCTATTGGTTAACTTGCTCAAAAATCCACTGGAGATAAGAAGGCGACCCTGCAACTAAGGGAAGGGCAATAATTTCTGGAACTTCGTAGGAATGTAATTGTTGAATTTTTTGGGCAATGGCGGTAAATAATGCTAGTTCAGTTTTAATTATTAGTTGCCATTCTTGCTCTTGATGTAGCTCTTTGCGCCAGGTGTATATTGAAGTAATTGGCATCAAACTGACGCAAGCTGCTAGTCGAGATTCTACTAGCGCTTTGGCAATTGTTTCGGCTTCAGAATGGGAACTTGCGCTAACTAAGATCGCACAATAATTAGCGCTAAGGAATTGAGAATTATTATCCATGCCGAATTTACCGCCCTTGATATAGCGCCAGATGTTGCTTAATTGGGATAAAGGGAATAAACTTGACCATCAACCAACAGCCTTGTAATCCCTTTTGCTTGGAGGTGAGGACAGGCTTTATGAAACATTTTACTATCTGGGACTTTGATTACGCGATCGCGTTTGGTAGAAAAACGACGGGCTACCCGATGGTTGTCAAATACTGGTAAAGTTTTTTGGTTAGTTTCTTGAGTTGGAATTTGTCCCAAGTCGCCAAATTCTTTGAGTGGACGAGTAATTAATTCTGACAAGCGATCGATTACTAAGTAACAAGTTTTAGGTAAATTAGCTTCTGATAGAGGTAATACTTGAATTAAAGCATTAGAAGATGAACGTCTTTTGACTATCCGGGTTGGTTCGCTCGGTTCGTCATCGTCATCTAAGTAATCTAAGTCTTCATCTTCCAAGCCTTCACTATCTTCTGCTTCCTCTAACATATCTTCACCGAGCATCTCTGCGACCATAGCGTTAGTTTCCTCATCTATAGGAAAATTAGCGCTGTTAGTTACTGGTTGCTCTAAGGGTGATGGGATTGCTTTACTAACTGGTGGAGTAACGTTAATCTCAGAATTTTGAGGAATTAAAGCAGAAATGCGATCGCCTTTGGCGCTACGCTCTGCGTAATCGCCTGTGATGCTATGTTCGGCGGTTACGCTTGTTTCTGTTACCGTTGCATCTATTTGATTTGGTTCATCTGTAGCGAGTAATTTTTCCGCACGGTTACTAACAGTGCGACGTTTAATAATTGGTGTTGGTGTAGGGCTTGTTTCCTCTAAGCGCAAAACTGATTTAAGTTCTATTTGTGGTTGAGGATCTTTTATAGGTTCTAATTCTTCGCTGGGCGTATTAACTACTTGTTTTGTCTCCGTTCCAGGTACTCTCGCCGCTCGTTTAGAAGCAATTAATACCTCATACTCTTGTTCTGGTAACGTACTTTTCAACATCCGGCTAATGGTTGAATTGCTCACGCCATAGCGTTCTGCCAGAGTTGAAGTTGTCTCCCCAGTATGCTTGTATAAGTGAATAATGTCATTTTTTATAGATTCAGAAATTTTTTTTCCAGTCATAATCCGATTTTTAATTAAGCCCGCTTCCGCCCCCGCTTTTCGCGCCGAGAACGACTTGACAGTTCATATTCCACCGCCGCGCCCATAGTAAATAGCACGCCACTAAATACCCAAAATACTTCTAGCAGCGCTCCACTTTGGTAGTTTTCAATGTGATTTTGAGCATAACTAAGCCACACATCTCCAATGTAGAGCGAGAACACTGCAAGAGCTATTAGTCTCCACGATTGAGCAAAACGACCGCCCCAAAAAGTTAGCAGTACCATTGTAGCGATAATTAACAGCAAGACATCAGCAATGGTATAGAACAATAATAAAGATTGCTCTAAAGCTGATGACCAGATTGGTGATGTAGTTTCAACGGGTGCGGCAGTTGTTGAGTTAGATACCCAAATTCCTATACCAATACCAACTACAGCAATAAATGCTACTATTCCCCATTGCCAGGTTTCTAAATTTACTCGCCTAGCAGTTAGGGCAGAAATCATACCCCCAGCCAAAAATAAATAAGCGCCCACAAAAAATAAATCTGCGGGCGATACATTCGTTGGTTGTTGTCGAAGTACTAGCTCCCAGTAGCCTAAAATTAAATTGCCAATTAAGTAAGATAGTTGCCCAAATCCAATTCCTAGCCAGACACTACGCCCGCTCATTATATTTAAAGTCAGCATATTTCTAAAGCACAGGACTACAGCGCTCAAGTAAGCGACGCATTGGAATAGATAGGTAGTAACTATATACCACTGGGCGCGTTCTACGACACCATTAGCATCTTCTACTGGCACGCTAAATACCAGGGTAAATAAAAGTGCGAGTACGCCCCAAGAAGTCGCCATTAAAATAATTGTTTGCAGAGATAGCAAAGATTTTGAATTATTTACTTTATTTATCGGCTGGTTCATAAAAACTCCTGAAGCAAAGAAAGCCGTAGCCAAGGCTGTGAATTGATACTACAATCGTCCATAGCTTTTTGTATTTAAAATCATCAAAATATATATGCAATTAAAAATTAGATTTTTTGTTTGCTATAAACATATATAATTAATAGGCGATCGCTCCACTTTCTTTTGTCACTGCCACAGCTTACCAAGGCTTGATTGTTTTAGCCACTGTATAAACCCTGATTGTTCGTCTTCGGACATATCTTCTAAGCTATCAAGGGCATTTTTAGTAAAATCGGAGTCCCCAAAGTACCTCTTACCAAGGCGATGTACTTCCTGCAAAAGATTGAGTAACTGGGCTTCTTGCCAAGATGGTAGTTGTTCGGCGCTGAGGGGATCGATAGCTAATAAGTAGTTAGCGGCTTCGGGTGATTTTTCTGTTAAATTTACTTTGTCCAAAAAATCTTTAAAATCTTTGTGAAACAATTTTGCTTGTCTTGCTCCTAAAAGGTCTTCAACATCTGTATAAACTGCTTGCAACAATAGTAAGCTGCCTTTAACTAAAGATTTTGTTGAGCGATCGCCAACTTTATTATTTAGATTTAGCTGTTCTGGCTTAATTTTTCCCCACAGCGTATAGCGATCGGGTTCTTCAAGTAAGATGCAGGCTTTACCCTTATTGTCTGTCAAGTCTCGCCATACAGCTAAAGCTTCTTGTGCCTGATTTAAAGGAAATATTTGCAGTAAACGAAAAGTCTGCCTTTGATAGTTAATAATGGGAATAAGTTGATCGAGGGTAGGATGTTTAATATTAAAAATTTCTACATCTTGTCTTTTGAGAATAAACATAATATTGATATTTAACGTTTGCAGCTTGGAAGTAGTATAAATTACCAAACCACGAAATGTTATCTATAAGTGGCTTAGTAATTATTTTTAGCACTGTTTGATTAGTTAAATTCAACTACTCAAGCAATTTTTGTGAGAAAAATTAGCGATCGCTATAAATCCCAAGTCTCATTTTGAATCACCACGCGGTAGCCATCTGGATCTGTAAAGGTCAAACCATATTTATCCCAGTAAGGATTATTAAAATGGCACGGGTTGTTGCTCCTTCGTCGCCCAGCCCCTCCTGGGCAAGAATTTCGTTTAATTTTTCTTTTTTCGTAACTTCTACTGGTACTGTTAATTCGATCTGTGTTACTGCTATTTTTAGCTAGAGACTTCGCGCCAGCAAGTAAGTATAGGAGCAAAAAAGTAAAAGTTATATGGCTTTAGAATACCCAGACGATTTGAAATATTTAGACTCTCACGAGTACGTGCGCTTTGACGGCGATATTGCCACTATTGGTATTAGTGCTTTTGCGGTAGACCAATTAGGCGATATTGTTTTTTTAGAATTGCCCGATGTGGGGGAACTTGTTACAAAAGGTGAAACCTTTGGTTCGGTAGAATCAGTTAAAGCTGTAGAAGACTTGTACCCCGCCGTTAGCGGTACGGTAATCGAACGCAATGAGGCAGTAATCGAAGCGCCCGAACAAGTAGCCGAAGATCCCTATGGTGAAGGCTGGTTGCTCAAAGTGCGCGTTGACGATTCTAGCGAGGCTGATGATGCTTTAACAGCTTCAGAATACCGTGCTTCCGTAGAAGGTCACTAACAATCGTGGGGCTAGAATAGTATAAATTTTTACTAAAAATTATTAATAATCTAGTCCCAAATTGCAAAAAAATGTTGCAGAATATGTATAAAGTCACGTCTGGAGAGCCGTTTAGTGGTAGTTAGTCTTCGTACTCAGGCAATAGATGAAAAGCAACTAATCGCGCGATCGCCCGATTTTCTGCAACGGCATATTGGCTCGAACGCCGCCCAAATTCAACAAATGCTAGAAGTACTAGGACTAGCAAGCTTAGATGACTTAATAGACAAAACTGTACCGCAGTCAATTCGGCAAAATAAACAACTAAATTTGCCCGCACCTTTGAGCGAACAGGCAGCTTTAGCTAAATTAAAAGAGATTGCCGTCAAAAACGAGGTATTTCGCTCTTTTATCGGCATGGGCTACCACAACTGCATCACACCGCCCGTAATTCAAAGAAATATTCTCGAAAATCCCGGTTGGTACACGGCTTACACTCCCTATCAACCCGAAATTGCCCAAGGAAGACTAGAGGCGTTGCTCAACTTTCAAACCGTAATCATTGACTTAACGGGGTTAGAAATTGCCAATGCTTCCTTGTTAGACGAAGCAACGGCGGCGGCGGAAGCAATGACGATGAGCTATGGAATTAGCAAAAATAAATCAAAAGCCTTTTTCGTCAGCGATAGCTGTCATCCCCAAACTATTGAAGTTATCCAAACTCGCGCCCAGCCGTTGGGAATTGATGTTATTGTTGGCAACCATCAAAATTTTAATTTTGAGCAGCCAGTTTTTGGCGTATTGCTGCAATATCCAGCCACCGATGGCACAATTTACGATTACCGCGCTTTTGGAGAACAAGCCCACGCTCAAGGTGCTTTGGTGACGGTAGCTGCGGATATATTGAGTTTAACTTTACTATCACCTCCCGGAGAATTTGGCGCTGATATAGCCGTAGGTAGCACGCAGCGCTTTGGTATTCCCCTCGGCTACGGCGGCCCCCATGCGGCATATTTTGCCACCAAAGAGGAATACAAAAGACAAGTACCGGGGCGAATTGTCGGGGTGTCTAAAGACGTACAAGGGAAAACGGCGCTGCGCCTAGCATTGCAAACAAGAGAACAGCATATTAGACGAGACAAAGCCACAAGCAACATTTGTACGGCACAAGTTTTACTCGCAGTAATGGCGGGAATGTATGCGGTGTATCACGGTGCAGAGGGGCTGAAAAACATCGCTCAAAACATCCATTATTTAACATTAGTTTTAGCTTCAGGCTTGCAGAAATTGGGTTACAAGCTGGCTAGTACAGAGTTTTTTGATACAGTTAGTGTAAGTTTGGGCGAATCCAGTAATGCAGACATCCTCAAAGCGGCGGAAGCCCGAAAAATTAATCTCCGGGTTTTGAGCAATACATCTATAGGCATTTCTTTAGATGAAACTACTACAATTCAGGACGTTGAAGAATTATTAGAGATTTTTGCCCTTAACAATTTGCCTTTTGATATTGAAGAATTAGTAAGCCAAGTTAAAGTAAAGCAGCCTAATTTACAACGTAATAGCAGTTACCTAACTCATCCGGTATTTAATAGCTATCATTCGGAAACCGAGCTTTTACGTTACTTGTACCGCTTGCAATCTAAAGATTTATCTTTAACTACATCCATGATTCCTTTGGGTTCGTGTACGATGAAGTTAAACGCAACGGTGGAAATGATGCCTGTAACTTGGGCAGAATTTGGTAACATTCACCCTTTTGCACCGCTCAGTCAAACTACTGGCTATCAAGAATTATTTGCTCAACTAGAAGAATGGCTGGGGGAAATCACAGGTTTTGCCGGAATTTCTCTCCAACCAAACGCTGGTTCTCAAGGAGAATATACAGGTTTACTTGTAATTCGTCAGTACCACCAAAAGCGCAGCGAAGGACATCGAAATGTTTGTTTGATTCCAACTTCCGCTCACGGGACAA
Organism: Aliterella sp. RAGGC_92; assembly: GCA_030826005.1. Taxonomy (GTDB): domain Bacteria; phylum Cyanobacteriota; class Cyanobacteriia; order Cyanobacteriales; family Chroococcidiopsidaceae; genus Aliterella. The sequence continues at coordinate 2,438 of JAPJOW010000016.1, read as the reverse complement.
ATCCCGCTAGTGCGGTAATGTGCGGCATGAAAGTAGTACCCGTTGCTTGTGACGAGCAAGGTAACGTAGACTTAGCCGACTTGCAAGCTAAAGCACAAAAGCATAGTAACGAGCTTGCAGCATTAATGGTTACTTATCCTTCTACTCACGGCGTATTTGAGGAAGAAATCAAAGATATCTGCGCTATAGTTCATAGTCACGGCGGACAAGTGTACATGGATGGGGCGAATATGAACGCCCAAGTAGGTTTGTGCCGTCCGGGAGACATTGGCGCGGATGTTTGTCACTTGAACTTGCACAAAACTTTTTGCATTCCTCATGGTGGCGGGGGGCCGGGAATGGGTCCAATTGGAGTAATGGCTCATTTAGTCCCATTTTTACCAGGACACTCGGTAGTTTCAACTGGCAGCGAACAAAAAATAGGTGCTGTAGCGGCGGCTCCTTGGGGTAGTGCTAGTATTTTGACTATTTCCTGGATGTACATCGCTATGATGGGTGCGGAGGGCTTGACTCAAGCAACTAAAGTAGCCATTCTCAACGCTAATTATATTGCCCATCAACTCAAAGCTCATTACCCGGTGTTGTATAAAGGCAAAGCTGGATTTGTCGCCCATGAGTGTATTTTGGATTTGCGGAGTCTGAAGAAAAGCGCCTCTATCGAAGTAGATGATATTGCCAAGCGCTTGATGGATTATGGCTTTCACGCGCCGACAGTTTCTTGGCCCGTAGCTGGAACAATTATGGTTGAGCCAACGGAAAGCGAATCAAAAGCTGAATTAGATCGTTTTTGTGCGGCAATGACTTTAATTCGCCAAGAAATCAGCGAAATTGAGCAAGGGTTAGCAGATATGCAAGATAATGTCTTGAAAAATGCTCCCCACACCGCAGAGGTGTTGATGGCGGACGAATGGAAACATTTTTATAGCCGCCAGAGTGCCGCTTATCCCGCACCTTGGACGCGAGAATATAAGTTCTGGACGGCAGTTAGCCGGATTGATAACGCTTTTGGCGATCGCAATTTTGTCTGTTCTTGTTTGCCAATGGAGGCATATTCTGATTAATTAGACCTATGAGCAAAGGTCTAAAATTTTTTTCTTCAGTCGGCTTAAGCCGACTTTAACTATTAGCCTAGGGTTAAAACCCAAGGCGAGCTAGGCTTTACCCGCTTTAAAAAAAAGGCGGGTTTTTGTGTTAGTAAGGCGGCTCTCCATAAATGCGAATATATTCTTGTTGCAAAGCTTGAAAGTAATTTGCTAAACACTGCCCAGTTTCTTGCCAGTAAAGCTGGTCTTGCAATACATAATCGCTACAACCACAGCAATAAGCGTACTCATTATATAAAAATGGATTGAGTAAATAGCTGCGAATAATATCTTCAGGCATTTTCGTCACTGTCCCGCAATCAGGATGAAAATAATTGTGGGGTACTCGTTCGAGCAAGCCTCGATCGCGATCCTCTGGGTTAATAGTAATACGCTCTGTGATTTGACCATCTGGCAACAATGTTACGTGCTGCTGCCTGTGAATCCAGTACAAAGGTAAAAAGGTTAAATGGTGGCAAAACTCACAATGAAGATAGGGGAGAGAGTAAAGTCCTGGTTTTTTTGTTCGCAAGTAGCTAATTCCCACTTCCAAAGTTTGCCATTCGACTTCGCTAATACTTTGAAAGACGCGCCCAATATCGGCTCGATTGCCAGTTACGCAATCAACTACTATGGGGTGAAAATCATCCCAAGCATCTTTATGCAGGCTTCCTTGATACAAAGCAACACTAGCTAGTTTTGTCCCCACTGGTGGTACGCCATTTTTCATCCACCGGAGCGGTTGAGGCAATATTTTAATAACATGATGCTGGATTTTGCCTGTAGAAAGATCGGTGCATACAGCAACTAATGGGGGATTTATACTAACTACAATTCCAGGATTAACGCAACCGTAAAGGAATTGTTCGCGGATATGGTTGATTAAAAATAATAAGCGATCGCGCAAGGGTGCTATCCCTAACCAAAAAATAATACTATCCATGACTGCAATGCCAAACAATCCAGAGGGTAGATTACTCCAGCCTTTGCCTGTCCGAAAAATATCAGAGAATGCCCACAGAAAAACACAAGTTATTACAAAAGCAAGTCCAGTCAAAATAACCAGTGGAATAATTAATGCGGCAGGTTCGTGGGGGAAAGAGCGCAGCCAATAAAGGTAGTTAACGCGCAACCTACCAGGGTTTGAGGCACGGGTATTGTCATCAAGGGTTTTGGTGGGTTTTGGTCTGTCTGCCATTAGCTTAACTACCTATCTTTCACTTGCTCAAAGCGCAGTATTCTATAAGTAGTTTGCCCAAATTAGTAGCCAATGTAACAAGCAAATGCCCGCCTTGGGTTTTAACCCAAGGCTAATAGCTAAAGTCGGCTTAAGCCGACTGAAGAAAAAATTTTAGA
>JAPJOW010000265.1 GCA_030826005.1 Aliterella sp. RAGGC_92 | reverse complement strand
GATGTAATGGCAGCAATTAGAGGTTATGCCAACTTTGTAAAAATGGTGAATCCCGCTAAAGGAGCGGAGTTTATCGCCCAAGTCCAGCGTATTAAAAATAAGTACCCATAAATATATGCAAGTAAATTACTCTTTAGTTAATCCTCTCATTGCCGCTAATAGCAAGTCTTTAGTAGAAGTTTTGCTTAGTTTTAAAGGTGAAACTACAAATAACGCTACTCGTCGCCCGCTTAATCTTAGCTTAGTTATAGATCGCTCTGGCTCAATGGCGGGAGAACCCCTGCGCCATGCTATTTCTGCGGCGCAAAAGTTAGTCGAACAACTAACCGACCAAGATTATTTATCAGTAGTTATTTATGATGATACTGCCGAGACAATTGTACAACCGCAACAGGTGAGCGATTACCTAAACGGTAGCGCCAAGGGCGATCGCAATGCAATTAAATCGGCGATCGCTAAAATTAAAGCGGGAGGATGCACAAACTTAAGCGGTGGTTGGCTTTTGGGGTGCGAAAAAGTAAAATCTCATCAATCGGCGGAAAGTCTCAACCGCGTTTTATTATTAACCGATGGACAAGCAAACGTTGGTGTAGTAGATCCGCAGATTCTCATCAATACAGCAAGAGAACAAGCCGAACAAGGCATAATTACAACGACTTTAGGCTTTGGTAATTATTTTAAGGAAGATTTGCTGATTGGGATGGCGAACGCTGGAAATGGCAACTTCTACTTTATCCAATCGCCGGATGATGCGGCAGATGTGTTTAGAATTGAACTAGAAAGCTTATTAGCGGTGGCGGCGCAAAATTTAACTGTCACCCTGCAACCAGAAAACGGCGTAGAAATTATTCAAATTCTTAATAACTATCGCGCTTCAGTCGCCAGCAATAACTTAGAAGTATTTTTAGGGGATGTTTATGAAACTGAACCCAAATTATTAGCCATTCAGTTGAATGTTGCAGCAACAAAACTAGGCATAAAAAATATCGCTAATATTGCTTACAAATACCAAGTAGTTAATGGTGGTAGCATTCAACAAGTTAGCGCGCAGTTGCCAATCAGTATTACCGTTGCATCCGAAGACGAAGTTAATAATAGTCAGCCAAACGCAAGCGTAATAGAACAAATTGGCAAATTTAGTATAGCCAAAGCTAAAGACGAAGCGATCGCCTTAGCCGATAAAGGAGACTTTCAAAACGCTTCCCAAAAGCTGCGCCAAACTATTAGCGATCTCAAACTCAAAGCCTTGCAAGAAACCTTTGAACTTGCTGAAGAAATCGACCAACTAGATCATTACGCTCAAAGACTTGAAAGCAGAAGATTTGACAATGCTAGTCGTAAAGAGATGCGAGATCAAGCATATCAAGCAACATCGCGCGATCGCACGGATCTTAAATTACGCGGTATTAGTTCCGATGCTCATACCCTAGCCGCCGTTTCGAGTGCTGATTCAGGAGTTGTATTACAATGCCAGCGCGAAGGCGGTAAGCTGCGAGTGCGGGTAGTTTCCGATAATTATAACCCCAACTTTAACGTTCAATTTCCCCGCAATATCCGCCAAGAAGGAGTTACTTACGTAGTTGACGAAATCAACCTATCTACCGATGGTAGCTTTTATCGAACTTCTGGAGACATTCGCCGATTAGTCCCACCAGGACAAGAAAAAGCCGCTTCAACTCCAACTATTTCTAGTCCCAAACGCCAAAAATTAAATGCACCAGCATCAGCAGCGAACTTAGAAACTGTTGATAGCGTAGGCGATGGCGTTTTAGTGCAATGCGTCAAAGAAGGTAGCAAACTAAGAGCGAGAGTGGTTTCTGATGGTTATAACCCCAACTACAATATGCGTTTTCCCCGTGACATCCGCGAAGAAGGAATACTTTATGTAGTTGATGAAGTCGAAGAAGCAAAAAGCGGCGGTTCGTATATTGCCTACGGTAAAATTCGCAAACTATTACAGTAGTAGTACGCTGTTTGCTTAAATCCTACCAGCAAAAATATGACAACTTTTTCCCAATCTAACCCCGACTTACTTTATCCCGACAGTGACGGCAAGCCAATGGCAGAGAATACAGAACAATACCGTTGGATTGTCATCATTAAGGAAAATCTAGAAATTCTTTTTGCTGATGTCCCCGATGTATTTGTTGCTGGGGATTTATTATGGTATCCAGTCCCCTCTAAAATTATTTCTCCCGTAGCGCCGGATGTAATGGTAGCAATCGGTAGACCTAAAGGCAGACGGGGATCTTACCGTCAATGGCAGGAAGAAAACATTGCTCCCCAAGTCGTCTTTGAAATTCTTTCTCCTGGCAATACCCCAAGTGAGATGGAACGCAAACTAGAATTTTACGATGCCTATGGTGTAGAAGAATATTATCTATACGATCCTGAGAACTTTCAGTTAGATGGATGGCGGCGACAAGGAGAACATTTAACCCGATTGTGGCAACTAGACGGCTGGGTAAGTCCTCGGCTGGGAATTAGGTTTGATACAAGCCAAGGAGAATTAGTAATTTACTATCCCAACGGACAGCGATTTTTGACTTCCATAGAAATGCAGCAACGTTTAGTGCAAGCAGAAGAAATGGCAGAACAGGAACGTCAACGTGCTGAAGCCGAACGCCAACGAGCAGATAAAATGTCAGAATATTTGCGATCGCGCGGTATTGACCCCGATAACTTGCCCAAATAGCCCTAGACTATTGCTTGGAAATGAAATCAAATCGATCTAATGTATGTAGCGATCGCATTTAGATAAATCAATAGCTAACTGTTGTTTAACAGCGTCGCTCGCTGCGGATACGTCTGTAAAAGTGATTCGCCGCGCTAACTCAAAGGGAAATTCAGTAACTTTCTTTTGCATATTGCTGGCGCTTGTTACGAGTTGCTTCGATCGAGTAACTATTTCAACTGTTGAATATCTCCATAAGCACGATAAAAACCGCCGCGAAAAGATTCACGCACTTCTTGGACTACATAACGCGCTCCTTCAATGCGAATCTCTTTAGGAAACTGCACGTTCCAATTAGCATCGTATCCAGGAGAAACAACCTTAATTCTAAGCTGAGTTCCTTGGCGGAAACATTCGACAATTACACCATTGCTAGAAAGAGAAGTAGTTTCTAAAGTATTGGAGGGAATAGCCGCTTCAACTTGCGCGGGTGCTTTAATACTGACAACTTGGGGAACTGTACCTGTCATCGCCGCCTTAATTGCAGATTCGCCAGCATCAATACACGCAAAAGAGCCATCGGTTGTCACAATAAATAAGCGATCGCTAAATAATTGCATTGAAAAAGCCGAACCGCAACCCGTAGCTAATTTCCATAAGACTTCGCCAAATTCATTAAAGCAATAAATCGAAGAAAAGTTATCCCCTGCAAACACATACTTTCCATCTTCCGCCGTCGCGCAAGAATAAACTGCGCTGTCGCACTGGTAAATAGTTTTAACTTCGCCTTTTTTGCTGAAACAATAAACTTGATTAGTGCTAGTACCTGCGTAAACTGTTGCTTCTTCCTGCCAGCCAAACAGTACGCTACCACTGGTTGATTGATTCCAAATTACCTTACCGTCTTCCCAGTCGTACATCGTTACGCCGTTGCTATGACCGTGATAAACTCCTATTTCATCGCAACGTACCATCCAGCCATAACTACCACTACTGCGCCGATTCCACTGGGATTCATCTTCGTGGTTAATTGTTGTTATCCCACCTTCGGCATCAGAAACGCCCAAAATCCCATCTTTGATATCTAGCCAAAAAATATCTACATTCTCGGCAATTTCATAAGCAACGCGGGGGATTTTTCCTGTCAAGTCATAAACTTTGCCATTGTCGCAACCAGCGTACAACCAGCCATCATCAGCGACGATACATTTTACTCCATCAGGCAAACGAAACTGATTAAGCACTTTTCCGTCATGGCTGAGAACAAATATTTGTCCGTCTTGATTGCCTACCAAGCAGCGATCTTTATCTACAAAAATTCCAAATGCTGGAGAACCCGAAGCAAATTGCCAGAGTACGGGCGCTTGTTTGGCAGAAGACTTGTTGCTAACTATTTGACGGCGAGTTACAGAGCGTTTAGCCCGTACACCCATAACTGCTATTTCGTAACCTTTGCGGAGTTTTTCGTTAATTTTCTTTGTTACTTCCGCTTTGGCTTTTTCTGGCGTGGGGTAACTTTTGACTTGCACTTGTCCGCGATCGCCTATCCTACCATAGCGAATCGATACTTCTGTCCCATTAACGATCGCTTCGTAAAACTTGTGACTGCCTTCTGTCTGCGACAGTTCTAGATAAGTCTTCTCCTCTGCCATGATTGCACCTTAGTTACTTTTGTATCTTTTATAACAGGGAAAAAAGGAAATGCGATCGCACTTGTTTTTTTTGCCACAGAATTACCAAGTGCGATCGCATTATTAATCTAAATTAAGCACAGACTTTCTGTACTTGCGGTAGATTGTTTACTTTTTCCCACCAGGTACGAATTTTTGGAGTTTGCGCGGTAATTACCTCAAATTCTGGAGTTTTGCTGAGGTAAACAAAAATGGGAATGAGGTAAAAATCGGCAATCCCAATTTCACTACCTAGCAAATACGGATTGCAAGTAGCAATAGACTCAATTGCTTGTAAGGCTGTTTGTGCGGGTGCGATCGCATTTTTTACCTTTTCTTCATCGCTTTGACCGCCTTGGCTTGGTATTATTAGGCGCTGGATGACAATTGTAGTAACTGCGGGCGCATAGAAATAGCTGTCAATAATTGCCATTATTTGTCGCATCCGCGCCTGAAGCATGGGCGTTGACAAGCTAAACTTGTTATTGGCTAGAGCCGTATTGAGGTATTCTGTAATCGCACTGGTTTCATAAAGTATTTCTCCGTCAACTTCAAGAGTTGGCACTTTACCAAAGGGATGTTTGGCTAAGTATTCTGGGGACTTAGTTTCACCATTGAAAATATCTACGGGTTTAAGATCGTACTCTATCCCTGATTCTTCTAGCAGCAATCGCACGGTACGGACATAGGTACTTTGTGGAACACCGTAAACAATTGGTTTTGCCATGATTTGTAAACTCTTAATTACAAATCCAACGTTAGCAAAAATACTCTAGGATGTTACTCCGTAACTTTTGCTCTATTTGCCTTAATTTGCGATCGCTTGCTTTTGCTATCTAGGCGTTTTGCTTGGGAACTTCGAGACGGTTTGCTGGGTTTGCGGAGTTTGGGGACAATTATAGCCCTTTTCACTAAGTCCTTTAACCTTTTTAACGCGTCCTCGCGGTTTTGTTCTTGACAGCGATGTTCTTGGGC
>JAPJOW010000264.1 GCA_030826005.1 Aliterella sp. RAGGC_92 | reverse complement strand
CCTCAAATTCACGTAAATTTTGAGTTTACTTTATACTTCCTTTACAGAAGTAAGGATATGGTTAGGAGATAGGTTCAAGCTTTCCACTTTTAGGTATGACAAAAATTGCCTCCCAACCGCAAGTCACGATTGTTGTTGTCCCCCGCGAACGATTCAGTTTTACACAGAAGTCGTTAGAAAGTATATATGAAAACACAACTATTCCTTTTAAATTAATTTATGTAGATGGCAATTCTCCTAAGCACATTAAGCGTTACTTAGAAACTCAATCTCAACTAAAAGGTTTTGAATTAATTCGTTCAGAGCAGTATTTATTTCCAAATCAAGCTCGTAATTTAGGTCTTGCTAAAGTAGATACAGAGTACGTCTTATTTGTTGATAACGACGTTTTGGTTAGCCCTGGCTGGTTGGAAAAGCTCGTTGGGTGTGCGGAGGAGACCGGAGCATGGGTTGTAGGGCCGCTATACCTAGAAGGAGAACCAGAAAAAGGCATTGTCCACATGGCAGGAGGTGTAACTGGCTTTCATGTCAAGCAAGGAGTACCTCGGTTATACGAACGGCATTTATTAGCTGGGCGACAAATTGCTAAAGTCCGCTCCAAACTCAAACGGCAAGAAATATCGTTGATAGAATGGCATTGCGTCTTCGCCCGTACAGATACCTTTGACAAAATAGGTATGCTAGATGAAGGCTTTATGAGTGTTGCCGAACACGTAGATTTATGTATGTCTGTGCGTAAAGCTGGCGGGAAGGTCTATTTTGAGCCAAGTTCGGAAATAGCATACGTTCCGCCTACAATGTTGGCACTGTCAGACTATACTTTCTATTTTCTCCGTTGGGGCGAAGCATGGGGTCAAGTTAGCACTAAACGACTATGCGAAAAGTGGAACGTAGCCCAAGACGATCCATTTATCCCCGGTCAGTTTTTATGGTTAGAACATCATCGCAATTTAGCTTTCAAACCGTTGCGTGATGCTGTACGTAACATCTGGCGGTGGAAGCGCGATTCTAAGTTCAAACGCTATATTGTGTCCCCCATCCAACAATCTGTCGATCGATTTCTCATTGTTAGAGCAAGCAAGCAAGCATAAAAAAGAAAGCAATGCTTTTCTGACTAATTTATTAGGGGAAAGCATTGCTTTTTTGAAACTAATATAATTTAATACCTAATAATTAAATAGAATTTTAAATTAATCTATAATTAGTTAACTAATCAGCAGTTATTAGTTTAGAGGATGTCTGAAAAGGTATTGTCTGTAATCTTATGTCTAGTGAGATCCCCCTAAATCCCCCTTTTTAAGGGGGACTAAGAGGTATTTCCCCCCCTTTTTAAGGGGGGCTAGGGGGGATCTAAATAAGAGCGCTACTAACAAAGAAACTTCTCAAACATCCTCTTAGCTATAAAAAATGTATCTTAAATTTGTTTGAGATATCTTACAACGCCAAAATATGGAATAGCTTTTTATGAAAACAGCAACAAAAATTGCCTACGCCCAATCTAATATTCAGCTATTTAACCAACTAATTGCTAATGGATATACGGAAAAAGAAATTAGCTATGTAGTTGATGCTTATAAGCTCGTAATGAATTTATTTACAGGTATTTTTCGTTCCTCTGGAAAAACATTTATTGCTCATTTAGTAGGAACAGCTAGTATCCTAGCGAACTTAAGAGTACCAGTGGAAGTTGTAATAGGTGGGCTATTACACGCTGCCTATGCTAGTGGAGAATTTGGCACGGGAATTAAAGGAATTTCTCTAGCAAAGCGCTCTCAAGTCAAAAGTATTGTTGGGCAAAAAGTAGAAGAATATATTTATACCTATACCCTTTGGCCCGAAACCGATCCAATAACAACTTCGGCGGTTGATTACGTTAATGGACTTACTCCTTTAGAAAAAGATGTTTTACTAATTCGTTTAGCAAACCATTTAGAAGAATACATAGATTTGGGAATGCTTTATAGCGGTCATGGTAGACAAAATAAGTATATCAAGGATGAAAATTTTATTTCTGTAGAACTAGCACAAATATTAGGTTTTTCGAGTTTGTCCGTAGAACTAAGTACAGTTTTTGAGGAAGTTTATACCACTACAATTCCTACAGTACTAACAAATATAACCGGGCATAATGGCTCGTACTTGCTGCCACCCAAAACCCATCAAAAACGATTGTCAGTATTTTTGTATTATTGGTTAGCACGCGTGCGCGCTGGGATTGCTCGCAGGCTTCGTAAAAAGTAAGCTTACCTATCTTGCCCTGGGTAAAATTAAATTTTCACCATTGCAGATAAGAAGATTTTGCACCGCTCTCACGCCGAATTTTACTATCTTTTTCAAACCATTCAATTATTTGAGGAGTGGTTAAGTCTTCAACATTAACTGCATATTCTTGAGCAATGTGCTTTAGCAATTGCAAGGAAGAAATTGTCAGCCTTGTGAGGAACTTTTCGTTAGAAGCAAGCAGCGCAGCGTCTACTTGGACTGAATCTTCTAAAGTTAAAAATTGTGAGGATTGGGGTTGGGCATTCATAGTTTTAATGTAATTATTCTGGAGCTAAATTAGAACTTGATGTTTCTACTGGTTCTTGGGTAGGTTCTGGTACAGTCTTTGTTTCAGTACGGCGGGAACGATTGAAATAACTTCCTAATCTTCGCTTTAATGATGATCTAACTTCATCGGTAGAGGGTTCAGAAAGTGGTGTTTCCGTAGGAGTAGGTAAAGGATTGAGATCGGTAGGTGTCTCTCTATGAACGGGTAACGGCTCAAGGCTAGGTGTCTCTGTGGGAATAGATAGCGGTTCAAGGTTTGGGGGTGTCTCGGTAGGAATGGGCAAAGTATCAGGTGTTTCTGTCGGGATGGGCAATGGCTCAGGAGTAGTTGTAGGTAAGGTAGTAGGATAATTTTGGTCAACCATCCCTCGTGCTGCATCTCTAGATAATTCGCCTGTAACTAGCTTAGAAAGAGTATCTTTATTTTTAGGTTCGTAGGTAATAATTCTAACCGTGCTGTTAAAAAAGTTTTTGACAGCGTTGCCTTGGCTATCGATAAATTCTAGCTGTACCCAGTTTTTACCAGCTTTAAAGCCTTTGAGGTATACACTTTGCCAGCTATCTAAAACAAAGCTATGCCCGTTAATCGTGCAACGAATTCGCCAATCAGCAAAGTTGTTTTGAGGAGCGTCAGCGATCGCTAGGCGTAATGGAGCGTTAGTTAAATAAAAATCTAACAAAATAGGTTCGGCGGCGTAACTACCTTGAGGACGACTGTAGGTTAGAAGTGGTAAAGCTGGGTCGGGATGATTATCGTCAGTTTTAGTAAAAACATGAAATGTTGTTTGGGCATAAGCACCAGCATTTTTAAAGCTCTCATGCCAAGGACGCGCCGCAAACACGCGTAAAGTATGAGTACCAGGTTCTAAGTCAGGCAATGTTAAAGGTTTTGTTAGGTCATAAATAGCTATGTAGGGTTGGTTATCGACAATAACGTGCAGGTGAGGACCTAACTCTAGCTCAGGATTTTTAAATATAGATAGATCCCGAACTTGCAAGCGTACCTCTACTTTATCGTCTTGAAACACTTCATCTATTTCTGGACTGACTATAGTTACTTGAGGCTGGTAGAAGTCTAAGTCTCTACGCAAAATTTGAATTACTTCTGGAGGCGAAACTTCAGCAATGTCTCCCGTTTGAACTGTCGTGTTATTGGTGGTGGGTGCAAGCAACGTAGCATTGCTACTACAACTAACTGTACTTAGTAACGCGATCGCTATTAAGCCAATACAAAACGCTCTACCTAACTTTTGCCTCAGTATGCCTAACACTCTATATTTGACTCCCAAACAAAATACTTGACATTTTTATCACTTTTCATTACTCTAATCGCCAAGCACTACTAAGACGTAAAGTTTTACAACAACTATATAAATTATCTTGACTTTTTTTCAATAAGTTCAACTATCTGGGACAAAAAAACGGCGATCGCCGCCGACTTTGAATTATTGTTAACAAACCCTTAAAACCCCTACAGTTAACACTCTATAATTCATCAGTAAAGCAAATTCACATCATCGCTGTTCATGACTGTAAAGCTCTGTTTTCAAACTTCTACAGTAGCTCCTTCAGTCCCAGAGCAGTTGGTAATGTTAATAATTCCTGGTTCCTTGTCTAGAGAGGAGAGTCTGAATGACGATAAGTCCTCCTGAGCGAGAGGAGAAAAAGGCAAGAGTTGTTGTCGATGTCGATCCAGTTCCTACTTCCTTCGAGAAGTGGGCGCAACCGGGACACTTCGACCGCACCTTATCTAGAGGTCCAAAAACCACCACTTGGATTTGGAATCTCCACGCCCTCGCTCATGATTTTGATACTCACACGAGTGACTTAGAAGATATATCCCGTAAAGTCTTTGCCGCACACTTCGGTCATCTGGCAGTTGTGTTTCTATGGATTAGCGGGATGGAGTTTCACGGCGCTCGTTTTTCAAATTATGAAGCGTGGTTGAGCGACCCCCTAAACATCAAACCTAGCGCTCAAGTTGTTTGGCCAATTGTCGGTCAAGACATCTTAAACGCCGATGTTGGTGGTGGCTTCCACGGAATTCAAATTACCTCCGGCTTATTCCATGTTTGGCGGGCTGCTGGTTTTACAAGCACATTTCAACTTTACGTAACTGCCATTGGCGGTTTGGTGGCAGCAGCATTAATGCTGTTTGCTGGTTGGTTTCACTATCACAAACGCGCTCCCAAATTGGAATGGTTCCAAAATGTGGAGTCGATGTTAAACCACCATCTAGCAGGCTTACTCGGTTTGGGTTGCCTATCTTGGGCTGGTCATCAAATTCACGTAGCTTTACCAGTAAACAAGCTTTTAGACGCGGGTGTAGCTCCGGGAGATATTCCGTTGCCACACGAGTTCATCTTGAACAGTCGTTTAATGGCAGAGTTGTATCCTAGTTTTGCCCAAGGGTTAACACCTTTTTGGACGCTCAACTGGGGTCAATATGCTGACTTCCTTACCTTCAAAGGTGGGTTAAATCCACAAACCGGGGGTTTGTGGTTGACCGACACAGCACACCATCACCTGGCTTTGGCAGTGTTGTTTTTGGTTGCTGGTCATATGTACCGCACTAACTGGGGCATCGGACACAGCCTTAGAGAAATTCTAGAAAATCATAAAGGTCCCTTCACCGGCGACGGTCACAGAGGTCTATATGAAAATATGACCACCTCTTGGCACGCTCAGTTGGGAACGAACTTAGCAATGTTGGGTTCGGTAACGATCATCGTGGCGCATCATATGTACGCGATGCCTCCGTATCCATACATAGCAACCGATTACGCTACTCAGCTATCG
>JAPJOW010000263.1 GCA_030826005.1 Aliterella sp. RAGGC_92 | reverse complement strand
AAATAAAGTTTCTTCTAGTCTTTCATCATTTAACTTTCCCATAAAAGTATAGTTAGTAACTTGAGTTCTCGTAGCATTTAATGGATTGATTGCGTGGACAGTTAAAGACATTCCCGAAAATGTAGCTAAAGTTAGCATGGGAAAAACTAGATAATGTTGATACCCCTCTATTTTTAAACTACGGTTTTCTACACTTTTTAAAAACTTATTCCATTTCAAATCAACTTTTTTTGGCTTGCTTTTATAAATAGAATGAAGCTTATACAATAAATAATCTTCTTCAACAGCCCCATATTTTCCTAAAGAATTTGGATGCACCGACCAAATATGATAGCTTTCTAAAGAGTTTTCTACTACAACTTTCCAGTTAGCATTAATTGTTATTTCCTGTCGTGCTACAGGTTTGCCAATTGCTCTTGAAAACTCTAATAACGACTCGTAAAATTCTCCTAAATGCTCTTGAAGGCTTATCCCATCATCCAGTCTTTTAACAAATACAAATACACCACATTTTTCTACTAGCCATCTTTCTAACTTCAAAGACTCTTTAAGTTTGTCAGACATTCCGCAAAACTCCTGGGGATGAGGAATACCTACAGGTACACCATCGCTGTTATATACCCAAGCATGATAAGGACACTGTAAAGTACCATTCCCTTGATTATTAGTACGAATCCGGCTAAAACGGTGAGAGCAAACATTATGAAATGCTCTTAATTCGCCGTGAAAGTTTTGAATAACTACTGACTTACCTCCTATCTCTTTACAGATATAGTCATTATGGTGTTTTAAATTCGTTGCAAATCCAGCAAAATTCCACATTTGCTGACCCAAAACAACTTGTTCTCGTTCAAAGTTTTCTTTACTTGAATAATAGGTTGGTGTTATTAAAGGTTTCATAAATTAAACAAAAATAAAATGTATAAAAGTAGAAAGTAGTTATATTAACTACTTTCTAATTTTTGTTAGTTCAACTCTAAGTTAAATTTAAACTATTCTTTAGACTCAATTATTTGAGTAATTATTTCAAGTTCTCTATCGGTTTCATGAAGAATTGCTTGCAACCAAGCACGGCGATATTTCAGTTGCGCTTGTTGCTCCTGTATTTCCTCTGTAGTACTTGAAGATTTAACTGATTCTGCTGGTGATTGAAAGCCACCTTGGATATGGTCAAGAAAATCAATTAACGTACCCCTCATAGCAGGCTCATCTTCAATATTTTTTTGCGTTTGACTTGGCAAGTTTTGGCTAACCGAGCTTTCTTCTATGGGCAAGTTAGACAAAGCTTCATTTTCTTGTTCGTTCATAAGTTTTACTGTTAGGAGCTATATACCGTACCGTCAGGCATGATTGTTTGATTTAAAATTACTTGTTTTAAGTTTACACCCGTCAAATTTGCTTTCGTTAAATTTGCTTTGGTTAAATCTGCTCCTTTAAGATTTGCTCCTGTTAAATCTAACTCAACTAAATTAGCTCCTGTTAAATTGGCAGAAGCTAAATTAGCAAATTGGAGCGAAGCAGATTGAAGATTCGCACCGCCTAAGTTTGCTTGGCTTAAATTCGCACCGCCTAATTGAGTCAATTGAAGACAAGCGCTAATCAAAATTGCACCAGGAGCAATCAAATAAGCACCACTACTTGCAACATCAAAATCGTCAGGAAACTGAGTTTGTAAGTTATAGAGCGCTTTAGTTAAATTGGCACGACTGAGATTAGCATTGCTGAGATTAGCCGCTCTCAAATCAGCAAACTGGAGATTAGCTTGAGTTAAATTGGCATCAGTAAGATGAGCTTTTTTTAGGTTAGTAGAACGAAAATTAGCTCCAGCTAAATTAGCACCCGTCAAATTGACCGAGTGTAGATTGAGAGCGCTCAAATCCAGCCCTGATAAGTCAATATGCGCTAGTTGCGCCCCAGCAGCGATGAGGTGAGCGCCAGTTTTAGTCATATCCAACTGGTCTGGTAACTGAGTTTGGGCGTTATAAATTGCGCCTTCTAGATTGGCTTGGCGTAAGTTAGCTTGGCGTAAGTTGGCTTGGAGCAAGTTAGTTTGACTTAAGTTAGCTTGGCGTAAGTTAGCTTGAAGCAAGTTAGCACTGCGTAAATTTGCTTGTTGTAAGTTGGCGCTATTGAGGTTGGCTTGGCTTAAATTTGCTCCTACAAGGTAGCTGCGGGCGGCGATGAGGTACGCACCTTTGCTTTGGGGGTCAAAGTTTGCGGGAAACTTGGTACTTTCGCTGTAAATTGCACCAGTGATAACTGCGCTTTCTAGCTCTTGAAGGCTGCTTAAATCTAAGTTGCGAATATCCGCGTTTTGAATATTGGCGTTGGCGGCGATGAGGTACGCACCTTTGCTTTGGGGGTCAAAGTTTGCGGGAAACTTGGTACTTTCGCTATAAATTGCGCCAGTGATAACTGCGCTTTCTATTTCTGCATTGCTCAAATCCGCACCTACTAAGTTTGCTTTGCTTAGGTTTGCTTCTCTTAGGTACGCACCTACTAAGTTTGCTCCACTTAGATTTGCGCCACTTAAGTTTGCTTCTAGTAAATTTGCTGCACTTAGATTTGCTGCACTTAGATTTGCGCCACTTAAATTTGCTTCTAGTAAATTTGTTTGGCTAAGATTAGCCCCACATAAATTGGCATTGCTCAAATCTCCCCAGCTTAAAATAGCCTGAAAGAAATTTGCTTCACTTAAATTGGCTTGAGATAATTTTGCTGTAGCTATGTAAGCTTTTGGTAGATAGGTATTTGCCAAATAAGCTCCTGATAAATCTCTATAAAGCGATCGCATATACATACTTTAATATTACTTAAGGTAGCCACGACCAAACTTCAACCTGTACAAAGCGAACAATAGGACGAGTGAAAGCTACAATTACAGGTAGAGTTTTCCCTTCTATTTTTGCATAGCCCGTCATTCCTGCTTTTAAATTTTTATCTGTATTGGGAATATCGACAATCACATTTATAATCCGCTCTCGGTCAGGATTGCTTTCTGTGTTATTTGTAGAATCAGAAACAGCGTTTGGCTGAATAGAGGTAACTTTGCCTATTAATGGTTTATCTGGATAAGATAACAGCTTAATTTCAACTTGACCGTTTAAGCTAAAGTCTCCAGTGCTGTACTCTGGAATTTGTAACTCTCCACTAATATGTCGGTCATCTTCCACAATTGCAAATGTATCGCCTTGCTTGAGATAAGTGCCTACTTTTTGTTCTAAGTAGGGAGTAATCAAACGCCCATCAATTGGCATCAATAAAGCAGTACGTTTAACTTGATTTTCATTATATTTTAATTGTTGTTTTAAACGCTGAACTTCTGCTTGCGCTGCTTCTACTTGCTTGCGGGCGGCGTTAATATCTTGAGGATGAGAACCACTTAATACTACAGCTAAGTTTGATTGCGCTTCTATCAAACTTTGTTTTTTAACTTCTAAGTTTTGTTGAAATTCTATTACACTCTGCTGCTTTTCAACTATTTCATTACGGTCTAGTTCGTTTTGTTTTTCGGCATTTTCATATTGTTGTAAGGAATAAGCACCTTGTTGATATAATGCTTTAAAACGTGCTGCTTCGCGCGCGCTAAACTCTGACTTATTGGTAGCTGTAACTACTTGCCCTTTAGCCACTTCTATTTGTTGCTTGGCTACTTCTACTTGTTGTTTAGCTACTTCTACTTTTTGTTTGGCTACGGCTACATCTTCCGGTCGAGGAATTGCGATTAACTTACTTAAATTTGCTTGCTGTGAAGCTAAATCAGCCTGCTGTTTTTTAATTGATTCTTTGAGAACTTCAACTTCATTTTCAATATCTACAGATTCCATATTAGCAATTACATTATTTTGCTTTATCCACTGACCATCTCCACCTTTAAAAAAAACTTTTGTGATTTTTCCATCAACTTGAGCCTGAATATTTTGTTGGGTTGGCGGTAATAATTGAATGTCTCCACCAGGACGGTACGGGTAAGGTAATAAAAGCACGATTGCTAATACAAAAAATACAATAGGTTTTTGCAAATGTTTTAGCTTAAATCTATTTACATTGATTGCAGTTTTTTCCACAGAAACTGAGTCAAGCTTTCTATTAGAATCCCATTTTTTTAATTGCTTTTGTACGGGCTTGAGTAAAGCCAATGTAGTTAAAATGCCCAAGATTATTACATCTGTACCTCTACCAAAAATTCTAGTAAATGTCTCGGCTAATCCATCAGTCCACAAATGAATAATTAAAAAGAAAAATCCCCAATAAAAACCTATCGATAAAAAACCAATTAAGCCTAAAAACAGCTTCTCTTTCGCAGATAAAGACTTTGGTAATGGACGACGACTCAAAATCATGTCCCAAGCTTTGTAAACTCGTTTAATGTATGTTGGTGGTAAATTTAATACGGTAACTAGCAAATAGTAACCATCGGTAGGTAATAGCGGGCTACTATCAAATAAAAACTCAAAAAATGCCGAATGAGCAAGTAAAATAGCACTTGTTCCTAAAGCAGTTTTTGTTCTCCCAGTAAAATACCAAACTAAAACTCCAAGCACCATAATTCCTAGGCGGAATAATAAAGGTGTGGCAAAAGTCCAAATTTGCTTTTGTTTTGATAGCTGAAACATTTCAGTTCTGTCTACATAAAAACGGGGGTGAAACCCCATTGTTAAAGTCAAACCAAACTTTTCAACTTCTCCTCCACAAGCTGCAAATACAACACATTGTGCCGTTTTTACAACTAAACTTATCAGGGTAATATTTAATAAAAAATGTAATAAAAAGGGTATTCCTCCGGTCATGATATAACGAAGATCGTCCCAAAAAATATCTTGGTTATTAATTAAAGTAAATAAAGCAATAATTAAACCTGGAATTAATGCCCACGTTAAACATTGAAATAACAGGTTAAATGGTTTAAACGCTGTTGCTATAAAGTGAAATACTTTAGCTGCATTTGGTAACAGCCAAATATAAGTTTTTGCTTTTTGTTTGGATTTATGCCGCTCATTTTCATCCAACTTATTAGATGTATTTAGTAACGTTAGAGGTAGGGAGTCTTTATTTTCTACAATACCTGTAGGACAAGGCTCTAGTAGCCCATAATCTTGTATTTGAGCCAAAAAATCTTGTAAGTCTGCTTCTGTAATTGCTAGATCGAAACGACTTTTAAAAGCTGCGACAATCTGAGATGGTGTTGACGTTCCATTTATAGACTCGCATAAAAAATATTCTTCTTCCCCAAATTCAAAAGTTGAGCCATTTGTAGGATTTTTAACTACATACTGTTTGGTTGAATTGTTTGTAACACAAGTAATAATTAAATCTTGTCGGAAGCAAGTTGTTGGGGAAGTATACATATTACTAATAAGCTTAAAAATTATAAATTATTTAATATATGTTGATGTGTATTCCAAT
>JAPJOW010000262.1 GCA_030826005.1 Aliterella sp. RAGGC_92 | reverse complement strand
TTAGCCGCAGATAACGATCGCATTGTGCGCGCCTCTGTAGCCAAAAACGCTAATACACCAATAGAAATTTTAAAAATATTAGCCCTAGATAGCACTAAAGAAGTTCGCGCAGGTGTTGCAGCTAATATTAATACCCTAGTCAGTATTTTAGAAATCCTAGCTGGAGATAGCGATCGCATTGTCCGCTCCTGTGTAGCCAAAAATGCCCATACATCAGCAGATACATTAGAGAAATTAGCCGCAGATAGTGACTCTACTGTTCGCTATGAAGTAGCCAAAAATCCCTATACAAGAGTAGAAGTTTTACAAACTTTAACAAACGATAAATACCAAACTGTTGCAACCGCAGCAAAAAAACGACTGCAAAAAACTAAAAAACGTCATCACTAAAATATAGATGCAAGCTTATCTAGCCTGCACCTATATCAATTACGTTAGCTTAAAGAGCGAATTTGAGACTTGTAAGCATTGCTATCTAAACCATTGCCTACATTTGCCCTTTGGGGATCGATCGCGCGTTCTAGGGCGGCAACGCGATCTTTCGTTGCGGGGTGGGTACTCAAAAACGTAGGAGTCGAACCAGAGCGGAGTAGCTTTTTCATAAACGAAACCATCGCCGATTCCGCGTAACCCGCACGTCTTAAATTCCGCAGTCCAATTTGATCTGCCTCTAATTCATCTTTACGGCTATTGGGACGACGCAACGCCAAATCTACCCCAATTTGTACCGCCGCATTGCGATCTAAACCCGCCGCTTGGGAAACACCTTGAGCTAAAGCGCTTTCTCGCATTTGTTCTACTAAATGCTTACCTGTAATATGCCCGATTTCGTGCGCCATGACACTAGCCAGTTCCGCTTCGTTGTCGGCGGTTTTTAGCAAACCTGTATTGACATAAACAAAACCTCCCGCCGTTGCAAAGGCATTAACGCCTTTATCATCAACAACTTGGAAAGTAAAAGGTAGATTTGGGCGATCGCTTGTAGAAGCAAGTTTTCTGCCAATTTGCTCTACATAAGCATTAATGTCGCGATCGCGATAGAGGCGAATCTCGCGCTTTAGCTGCTGGTCAATTTGCTTACCCAGTTCCACTTCTTGGCGATCGGAAATATTTGATAGCTGAATTATCTGCACGCCTTGACGGAGCAAATCAAATACAGAAATTGCTTGAGATGGCAAAACTGAACTTACCGAAATACCAAGCGCCACAAATATTGATAATACTGGGTAAAACCAACGCCGCGAACGACGGGATAAAGAAAAAAGCTTCATCATACAACAGTAATTATTAAATGAGGACATATCTACAATTAGACGGTTTAAACTGGCAATTGTTGCAATTAATGACCATCTTTTAGCAAGAACTCAACCTGCAACCAAGTTTTTCCGGCATTGCTGAATTTAGATATGATTCCTTTGCAGCAACCCAAGCTTCTTGTTATCACCTTGTCCCCTTGTCCCCTCCTCTTTCATTCTTGAGTTCAGCAACGCCGTTTTTCCCTTTGTCCTAGCTATGATAAGCTGACACCAGTTTAAATAGTTGTTGCTGTTATCTAAGAAATTTATATGGCTATTTTGGATTCTCAAGGTCGTTTATTCGGCAAAATAAACTTGCTCGATTTGGGCGCTGTTTTAGTAATTGTCCTAGTTTTAATCGGCATCTTTTTATATCCTGGCACTTCTGGCTCGGTGGCTCAAGTTAACGAAGCGACTAAACCTGTTGAAATAGATTTAGTGGTGCGGGGGTTGAACGTTAAAGAACCAGAACAATTGTTTACCAAGGGACAACTTACTAAAGGTGGCAAAACTAACATTGTAATCCGCAACCAACCTCACGGCAGCCTTGACGTTAAATCGGTTGAACAGTTACCTAGAACTATGTTAGTAGCTCAACCTGATGGTTCTTTGAAAGAATACACCGACCCCCGACCGAATCAATTTAGTACCGATATGCTTTTAACCTTACAAGGCAAAGCAACCATTAGACCAGATGGGCCAGTAGTAGGCAATAGCAAACTTAAAATTGGCAATCCTATTGAACTTGAAGGTTTTAATTACAACTTCAATGCCACAGTTATTGATGTCCGCATCGTTGATAGCAAGTAGGGCGTTGCTTGAGTCAAGGGATGAAAGAGGAGGGGACAAGGAGAGATGGCTGTAAAGGGGAAATACTCTCTAAATTTAGCAATTTATGCTAACAAAGGTAAAAATCGGCGAATTAAGCCAATAGTGACGGCAGGTAATTCTAGTTGGGGTGTCAGTCCTACATCGTCTAATTGCTGAAACACTTTAATTGCTTGGGGGTTCATCTCCGCAAAGCGCTGACCTATTTGAGGCCCTGTAAATTGAGATTTTTGTCCCCAAATAATTGCTGTTGGAGTAGTTAGCTGAGAGATGTAAGTAGATAGATCGAAACACAAGTCGCCGCGCACAAAAGACAGTGCGGCGTATTCTGCATTGGGTTGTTTGGCTGATTCTAAATAAGCTTCGACAATTTCCTCGTAAACTCGACTAGGGCGGGCAAATTGCCGTTGTTCTAAAAAGCTACGAATGCCGTTACTGGTAGCAACCCCTGTACTATAAAGAATGCGATCGAGAATTGGCGTACTAATTAATTGAGCAAAAAAACTCTTGGAATAATCAGTTTCAAAATCCGCAAGTCCCGCCGGGGTTGTGAGAATTAGCGACTTAAATAATTCGGGGCGCGCGATCGCAAGTCTAATTATAAATGCTGCGGTCAGCGATGAAGCAACTACTGTTACAGGAATGCTCGAAATCTGGGCTAAAAATTCGCCGATAGTTGTTATATAGTCATCGATTTGATAATTGCGATCGGGATGTTCGGAACTTCCCCATCCAATCAAATCTGGTGCGATAATTTTATACTCGCTGGCAAAAGCTGGATAAACTTTCGACCACTCGTAAGCCGAAGAACCACCGCCAAAGCCGTGTAAAAATACTAAGGTTTCTAAGTCTTCCCTATTGTTAGAATTCCAAGGTACTCCGCTATTGGTGTAATACACCATTCTACCCAACGAAGTAATTACGGAATTTAGCTCAAATCCAAGGGGCTGAAACATCGATTTACCTAACTCAAAATTTTAGATTATTGGCTCAATTGCGCTTTTTCAACGGTGTCATTATTTACACCTAAAGTTAATTGTAAAGGTACTTTTTGGGGATAAGCTTTGACAACTTGGCGGTAAACTTGATAATTTGCAGGCAAAGTTTGCTGCTGGTTTCCTACGGTATAAGTTAGCCGATAATCTACAGACTTAATCAGTTGCGGACTACCAGGTTTTTGAAATTTTTGCCGTTGCTCGATTTCGTCTACGGTTGGTCTTGGCGGTAAAGCCGCCCACCACAAGCCTTTGTCATCGGGGCCTGTGACGGCATTTGCTGGCTTGATGCCATTGCGGTTGAGTAGTGAAGAAGTAGCAAACGTTTCATAGCGCGTTAAGTTATCGTTGCTTTGGTTGACAAAATACTCAACTTGCCAAGTGTAAGTAGTCCGTGCTGTTGCTTCGTATTGCGTAGTAGTTACTGTAGAGCAACTGGCAAGGAAAATTGTACTTAGCCAACTGCAAAAAAAGATTAATTTGCTTTTAGTTGCGATCGCATTACTCATTTAATAGTTGCTAAAGTTAGGACTGGCTGCAAATTTTTGCCTGTAAAAAATCTAAAAATGCAACTTGCTCCATTTCTTCCCCTTATCTACCGCATTTTACAACCTACTTTTCCTAATTGTCTTTGGTCAGGCAATCCTGACACGAAAGAAATTGCTTTAACTTTTGATGATGGCCCTCATCCAGTTTATACTCCTCAACTGCTGAAAGTTTTAGACTACTACGCTATACCTGCGAGTTTTTTTTGGTTAGGTGCTTGCGTTAATCGTTCGCCCGCCGTTGCCAAGTCGGTATCCGATTTCGGACACCAGATTGGCTTGCATGGCTACGAACATCGTTCTTTTCCCATGCTTTCTACTATCGAACTGCAACAGAGCTTAAAATCAACCCAAAGCGCAATTTCTAATGCTTGCGGGATAAATGGCGACTTAATTCGCGATGTCCGCCCTCCTAACGGATTATTTACTCCTCAAACTTTGGAATTATTAAACCTGTGGCAATATCGTTCGGTAATGTGGAGCGTAGTTCCTGAAGACTGGGTAAGACCGGGAGTTAATCTCGTCGTTCAGCGAGTGTTAGAACAAGTGCAAAACGGCTCAACTATTGTTTTGCATGATGGCGCTTGTGGTGGCGCTGATGTAGCAGACACTACCCAAATCCTCATTCCCAAACTTTTGCAGCGTGGTTATAAGTTTGTTACCATCGACAAATTTTGGCATTCCCGTCATTTAGCTAATAAACCCTTTATTTTTTGATTTATGTGTCCAAACTTGTAAATTCTCGCTATCCTAGCTGTAGTGCTAGATATTTATTCACGGCAATAGCAAGACGACTTGGCAATTTGTCAAGTTCTTTGAGGTTGAAATTTATGCAAGGGTCAGTTAACTTAGACAAAGACAAGCAAGTTTAAATTTAGGTTAATTCGGAGTTTGCGTTTAGGAGCTAGTGTAAAACCTCTGACTTTGAATTTGAGGTAATTTACCTAAAAGTTCCCAGCACTTTTTCCATAGTGGCAAATTATCCTAAAGTGAATTAAGGTAGATAACGTCAAAATTGATGATTGCAGACTTTATGCCTGAGCTACCAATTAATGCTAACTATTCCACTCAAAAACCGGGAATTGATGGCAATTAAGCGAAGCAAGTTTAAAATATTAAACAAGTACGGAAGCAGCTAAAACATTTAGAGCCATTTAACTTAATTGCCTCTAAGTATTACCTTGCTTTCAAAAAAACCGTTTAACCTACGATTTTTGTAGATTCTACAATCGAAACATTAAATGCAGGCAATTTCTGTGAAACAGGCTACAATCGGAGGGGTCTTAGCAACTCCAAGCATTAATAGCAGCTTGTAAAGCCACTATTAAGCATGAGATTTTATAAAAGGATAAGTATTGTTTTAGGCAGAGACAAAGTGCGATCGCGTAGTATTTTTTAATATATATACCCGGTGTTTTTGATTTTGCCGAGGACGGTACAAGCAATTAAATCTCTTATTAAATAAGCTACTAGCACGCTTAATAAGAGTACGAAATAAATGACGATAGATTGATAGTTGAATCAAGGAGCATGAGGAACGCGGCATGAACCAGGCTAACAACGTACTCGAAACCACTCATCAGCCTGAAATCAAAACAATTACTCAGCCTGAAAGCAGTTTAGAAGTTTTGATTGAAGAAGAATTTATCCCTTTAGACCTAGACGAACAAGATGAATTGATAGAAGTTCAACCGGAAGAAGATGCAAAATCTGCAAAAATTGTCAAGTCTCGTCGTCGGGCGCAAACTAAAAAAAAGCACTATACAGAAG
>JAPJOW010000261.1 GCA_030826005.1 Aliterella sp. RAGGC_92 | reverse complement strand
GTAACAACTGTTTGTATAATTGAGTCTGGCAGTTGCTTTAAAACCTGTAAAGCTTCTCCATTTAAAATAAAATTCGCTTGGGAATAATCCGCTTTTACAATATCTTCAATCCCGATTATTAGCTTTCTATCCGATCCCACAAACACAGGCAGATTGCTAGTAATACAGTCTAGGGAGACAGTCATAGTTTTTCATGGTGGTACTTATAGTCATCATAGCTTGTTCCTAGGCTTACCGCAATTATAAAGTATGAAGCTATAGCGTCCGTAAACGTGCAGTTAACTAGAAGAAAATTTTATTGGCTGGATATTTCGGAATTTTTCGTTGACAACTTGTGGTAAGATGCGACCGATAATAGTGGCTTGACCATACCCCAAAGCTTGCAATTCGGCAATACAATCTGTAGCTCGATCGCTAGAAATTGCTGCTAACAAGCCGCCAGAGGTTTGCGGATCGAATAGGATAGGATAAAGTTGGCGATCGCTAATATCAACATCGGCAATAAAACGAGAAAATTGCAGGTTTTCAGGATGCAGGGAACTAAATATACCGCTTTGTAATGTTTCTCTAGCACCCACCAAGATTGGTAGAGCTTCAAGAAACAGTTCCACCCTAACGTTAGATGCTTTAACCATTTCCATTAAGTGTCCGAGGAGTCCAAAACCAGTAACATCAGTACAAGCAGTAACTCCGTACTTGATTAAACAATTAGCTGCCGCTTGATTAGATAACAGCATCGATTCAATCGCACCATCAATCCACTGATTTTTAGCTACAAAGCGCATATCTGCGGCAAATAGAGTTCCCGTACCCAAGGGTTTATTTAATATTAATAATTGGTCTGGTTGCATCCCGGCTTTTGTCAGCAACTGATGGGGACTAATTAAGCCATGACTTGATAAACCAAAACCTAACTCTAAACCTTCGTTAGTGTGTCCGCCGATTAAAGGTGTCTGCGCTTGATTTAATACTTTAACAGCACCCGATAATAATTGATAGAGAGTTTCTTCAACTTTTGATTCTATTGCATAAGGAACAGATGCGATCGCAAGTACACTTTGGGGAGTTGCACCCATCGCAAAAATATCGCTCAAACAATGATTGGTACTAATTTGTCCAAAAATATATGGATCGTTTACTAGCGCCCGAAAGTAATCAATAGTATGCACCATTAGCTTACCTTGAGGTACTTGCACTACCGCCGCATCATCCGGCGCATCCAAACCAATAATAATATCTGGCGTATTTTCAATTCTGTCTAAGCGTTGCAATACTCGCTCTAAAACCGTACTACCTACTTTAGAACCACAACCCGCACAACGCATATCGACAGATGCGGGCGATGTTTCCATTGCCATTTGTGGTAATTTTTGAAAACGAGCCATAAACTGGCGGTCTATTTTGTCTTTCCACTTCCACAGCCAGCCAGACGCACCGATGCCCAAATTGCCCCAAGAGGCGATCGCTTTTCCGTCTCCCGTACCAATCAAGCTTAAATACGATTTTTGCGGCTTATAGGGCTGTAAATGCCGCGCTAATAAGATGTTTTGTAAGTTATTAAATAAGGGTTTACCCTGTCTAACGGCGAATACGCCAGCTTTGGGACGCGGATGATTGACCATTGTGGCAATATCCCCCACAGCAAAAATATCAGGATGAGAAGACTGTAAATAATCGTTTACCTGAATAAATCCTTGGGAATCTGTCACAAGTCCGCACTCTTTAATCCAACTAGGTGCCGAAGCTTGAGTTACCCAAAAAATGCGATCGCATTCTACTTTAAGTCCCGATTTGCAACTAATTTTATTTGGCTGTACCTCAATAACTGTTTCTTTTAGATGTAAATTAATTCCCTTTTGAATTAAAATCTCCTGCAAGCGGCGACGCACCCCACCGCCATAGTGAGGCATTATCTCCGCCTCCCGATGAAATAAGTGGATTTGCGGCGGAAATTGATTATTTTTTTGCAAAGATCCTTGCATTGCTAAAGCTAATTCCACACCCCCCGCACCACCGCCAACAATTCCCAAGTTTAGAGATTGTTTTAGAGCGCTAATTTGCTGCCATTGACTTAAAAGCTTGGCTACAGGTTTAGATGCGATCGCATATTCCCTCGCGCCGGGTACATTCACAACCGCAGGCGTGCTGCCAATATCTATAGATAGCAAGTCAAAAGCTATAGGCGGACGACGAGCGCAGATTACTTGTTTATTGACTAAATCTAGCCCTACCACAGTATCAATACACAGTTGCGCTTGAGCAAATTGGGCAAGAGCGCGTAAATTAATATGACATTCTTGGTGCGTGTAAAATCCGGCAATATGCCCCGGTAACATTCCCGAATAAGGTGTATCGGAAGCTTCGGTAATTAGGGTTACTCTCACCCCCGCTAGAGGCTTCATAGCCCACATTCTCAGCACGATCGCATGACTGTGACCGCCACCAATTAGTACAACATCCTTAGTAATCGGAGCGCTGGTTTGCTGCATAAAAGTTAGAAAGTTAATTTGTGCGGCTTATTCTTTTATCTTGCTGCTTTTTCAGCCCTAGGTAAACTTTGCCCTAAATTCCTCCTTTAGTCACACGCATAGATTTTCTAAATAAGCAAAAATATTGAGATATATTAATTAGAGTGCTAAGTTTTCTAGAAAATAATGGGTAGGCGATCGCGTGGCTGAAATTGTAGATGTCGCTGAAAACAAAATAACTATTCCTGAAATGGAACAGCCAGAAGCAGAATTCGAGCAAGAGGCAGAAACAGAGCTTTCTTTGCAAAAACCGCCTCAGCGCCCCAAAAGAAGCTGGCTAATACCGCTATTAGTAGGTACGGGAATAGGCATAGGTATAGCAGGAGTGGGAATGACGCTAATAAATCGCCCCACTGCACCTAAACCCGCTACAGCGCCAAAAGTAATCGCACCACCATCAATCAGCGTCACCGTAGCACCCGCCCAGCTTACCCCCGTCGCCCGGACTCTTAGCGTTACAGGGACAGTGAGCGCGCGGGACTTAATTCCCGTATTGCCTCAAGCTACAGGCTTGCAAATAAAACAAATTTTGGTAGATGAAGGCGACTCGGTAAAACAAGGACAAACTCTAGCAGTTTTAGATAATTCCGTATTGCAAACACAAATCGCTCAAGCACAAGCCGAAGTAGAATCAAATCGCGCTGTAGTCCAGCAAAGACAAGCCGCCCTCGCTCAAGCCCGTGCAACTTTAGCCGAAGCTTCAAGCAATTTGGAGCGTTACCGCAGACTAGCAGAGCAAGGAGCAATTAGCCGTCAAGAATTAGAAACTCGTTCGACTACCGCCACTACAGCTAGAGAAGCAATTAGCGTCGCCCAGGCAAATATTGCCAGCGCCGAGGCTGATGTCCGCAGCAGTATCGCCCGCGTGCAGCAACAACAAACCCAACTCAATCAAACGATAGTCCGCGCCCCCGCTAGTGGTGTAATTGCCGAGCAAACAGCCCAAGTGGGAGACGTGGCGAATAGCACCCAAAAAATATTTTCGATTATTCAAAATGGCTCGTTAGAATTGCAGGCAAAAGTACCCGCAACTAATTTAAACCAAGTAAAAATTAACGCTCCAACGATAGTTACAAGCGACTTTGATTCTCGCTTGCGCTTGCCAGGAAAGGTGCGGGAAATCGCACCCCTTGTAGACCCCCAAAGCCGCGAAGCAACCGTAAGAATCGATTTACCAACTACTTCATCATTGCGTCCGGGAATGTTTGCAAGCGGCGCAATAACGATCGCCAATGTACCCGGAATTGCTATTCCCTCTAAAGCCGTTTTACCGCAAAGCGATGGTAGCGCCGTAGCTTTTGTACTAACGGACGGCGATACAGTCCGCAGTCAAAAAATCGAAGTAGGGGAAGTGATTGGTCAAGGCAATGTAGAAGTTGTTAGCGGCTTAAAAATAGGCGATCGCGTCATCGTTGCGGGGGCGGGATATCTTGAAGATGGCGACAAAGTACAAGTAGTAGAAGCAAAATAACTATGGCTTTTAACCTTTCTGCGTGGTCGATTCGCCGCCCCGTACCCACAATAGTTTTATTTTTATTTCTGACGATTATTGGCTGGTTTTCGTTTACAACTTTAGGCATCGATATCAATCCTAATATTGATGTTCCCGCCGTTTCGATTACCGTCAGCCAACCAGGGGCGGGACCTACAGAATTAGAATTTCAAGTCACAAAGCCTATAGAAGACGCGGTAGCGGGTTTGGGAAACATTGATAATATGATTTCCACCGTCAACGACGGCATTTCTACAACAGTTATTAACTTTGATTTGGGCATAGATAGCGATCGCGCAACTAATGACGTGCGTAATGCGGTAGCCCAAATTCGCCAGAATTTGCCCCAAGATATTAACGAGCCGATTATTCAAAGATTAGAATTTTCCGGCGGGGCAATTATGACCTACGCCGTAGTTTCTAACCAACAATCGGTAGAGCAATTAAGTAACTTAGTAGATGAAACAATTAGCCGCGCCCTGTTATCCGTTCAAGGTGTAGCAGAAGTTCGCCGCGATGGGGGTGTTGACCGCGAAATTAGAATAAATATCGATCCCGATCGCTTGCAAGCTTTAGGAATTACCGCAACGAGCGTAAACGATCAAATTCGCGCCTTCAACGTCAACTTACCCGGTGGAAGAACCGAAGTAGGCGGGAGCGAACAGAGTATTCGTACTCTGGGCAGTGCCGCTACAGTTAAAGAATTGCAAAACTATCAAATTGTTCTGCCTAATGGTAGTTTTGTGCCGTTATCTAGTTTAGGGGAAATTGAAGACAGTTTTGCCGAACCAAGGACGGCGGCATATCTTAATAACCAGCCTGTCGTTGCTTTTTCTGTATTGCGAAGTACGGGTACGACTTTAGTATCGGTAGAAGAAGGAGTAATTAAAGCGGTAGAAAAACTGCAAAAAACCTTGCCAAAAGATGTGAAATTAGAATTAATTTTCACGCGCGGCGACTTTATCCGCGAATCTTACGAAAATACGATTGACGACTTGGTACAAGCATCTGCCCTTGCCGTCATTACAATTTTAGTATTTTTGCGCGACTGGCGGGCAACTTTAATTACAGCGATCGCCTTGCCTTTATCGATTCTGCCAACTTTTGCCGTCCAACAAGCCCTAGGTTACACTCTCAACAACATGACTTTGCTGGCTTTGGCGTTGGCGGTGGGCAACTTAGTAGACGATACGGTAGTAGAAGTCGAAAACATGGAAAGGCATATTGCTATGGGCAAAACTCCCCGTCAAGCTGCCTTTGATTCATCGGCGGAAGTTGGTTTAGCAGTCCTGGCAAGTGCGGCGACAATTATTGCTGTATTTTTGCCTGTAGCGTTTATGGGTGGAATTCCGGGGCAATTTTTTCAACCTTTTGGGGTAACCGTTGCTGTTTCCACGATTTTTTCAACTTTAGTCGCGCGGACTATTACCCCGATGCTG
>JAPJOW010000015.1:3734-30326 GCA_030826005.1 Aliterella sp. RAGGC_92 | reverse complement strand
AAATCCATCCTCAAGTAATAGTCCAATCTATTCCTGGAGTTTGTTCGCCAATGGCTGCCGCATCAGTGCTAGGATTGCCTTTAACAATTGCTGCCGAACGATTAGTAGTTTTGCCTGCGATCTACCAGCTAAAAGAATTAGAAGCTGTATTAGATTGGGCAGATGTAGTAGTGCTAATGAAAATAGCTTCTGTATACGAGCAAGTATGGCAAATATTAAACCAGCGTAATTTATTAGAACGCAGCCAAGTTGTAGAACGAGCGACCACACCCGAAATGGTAATTTATCATAGCTTGGGCGATCGCCCTTCTTTACAGTTACCTTACTTTTCGATCTTAATTGTGCAAGTGACACGCAGTAATTACTAAATCTTAATTCAATCGCCGGAAGTACATTGTTGCTGATTAAAATAGTAGAGTTTTGCTCCGAAATTATGAATTTTTTACCCAAATATCGCTCTTAAGTTAAAAACTTTCTTTATGTCCTACACTTCAAACAAAAATTTATTATCTACAACTGGTGTAGCTGTAATAGCTTCCCTGGGCATTCATGGATTGCTTTGGGCTGTTTTGCCAGGTTTAACATTAGACTCCCAAACTGATAAATCGCCCTCCCAAAGAACTATCGGACTTGTAGATTTATCCCCCCAAGAGCAAAGCCGTCTTCCCCAAGTCTCCAACCCCGCCGACAACAACTTACCAGCTTTTGCGTCTCAACTAAGCGCCTTGCCCCCATTGCCACCCTCACCGCCTTATCAAACTTATCAAACAAGGGTAGAGCCACCATTGCAGCTATCGCCAGGTAGCGCGCCCATTTATAACACTATTCCCAATCAAATTTCTCCTCCCCCACTGCAAACTTTTCGCGTCCCTTTACCACCGCCGCCAACTAACACTTCTTTTCCGCCCATTCCCTATGAAAACCTGCCATCTGCTCCTAATAATCCCCCGTTACCTTCGCAACCTCAAGCACCACCCTTTGTTTTACCCGCAAACAACGGCTTGCCTGATACTCCTTTAACTCCCGATCGCACTTTGCCTGCGGATGACGATGTAGCAACAGCCACATCCTCCCCAGCCCCAAGTTTGCCGCCATCGCCAGACAATTCCAGCACTTCTAACCCACCAGTAGCAGGAAATAAACTACCCGAAAGAGGCAAACAAGAGTTATTAGCAATGCGCGAGAGTATGAGAAATAACTTTCCCCCAACAGTTACACAACCAACAAATACTCGCTCGATGAGCCGCCCTGAAATTGCCGCCGCGCTCCGAGGGCAAAATCGCTCTAACCAAGCGCCAACACAAACAACTGCTCGTCCCATGAGCCGTCAAGAGCTTGTCACGGCTTTGAGGGGACAAACTCTATCAGAGGATACGAAAACTGCTCTTGATAACTTAGAAAAGTTTAAACAACAACAAGCAGCAGTCCAAGCTCAAAATCCCGATGCAGTTACAAAACCTCCTATTCGGCGCAAATTAACAACTTGCGATCGCTCGATAGATGGTGATATAGCAGTAGTTGGCGTGGTGGTTAATCCAGAAGGGAAAAGATTATCTGAGCCTAATTTAATTACTAAAACAGGCAAAGCAGATATTACTCAAGCGCAAAATTACGTTAGAGATTATGAGTTTGCCAAAACTGGTAAAACAACTAATTACAATTTTCGCTTGGAGTTTGATTACGTTGCTCGTAAATGCACCCAAGCAAAGCCAACAACTGACACTCCTGAAGCAACTAATACTAGCACTCAATCGCCAAATCCAAGTAGCTCTAAACCCATACCAACCTTTAGACCAAATCCAAGTAGCTCTAAACCCATACCAACCTTTAGACCAAATCCAACAAATACTTCCCCACCCATACCTACAACTTCCCCAGATAGTGTGACTCCCTCACCAGAATCTACAACTACACCCCAGAGCGCACCGTCGCCAATCGATGTTAATAAACCTAGCTTTTAGAGAAGGTGAACGAACCAGTAACAAATTGTCAAGAAAATAATTATCAACCACGTAGGTTGTTGGTAACTGGCGGAGCGGGATTTATTGGTGCAAATTTTGTGCGCTATTGGTGCGCTACTTATCCGGGCGATCGCGTTGTTGTTTTAGATGCGCTAACTTATGCTGGAAACTTGCAAAACTTACAAACTTTGGCAGAAAATCCAAATTTTTGTTTTGTGCAGGGGAATATATGCGATCGCGCTCTTGTCGATAAGTTACTAATATCGGAAAATATTGAAATTATCGTACACTTTGCGGCAGAATCTCATGTCGATCGCTCTATTCTTCAACCTGCGTCTTTTATTCAAACTAATTTAGTTGGAACTTTTACCTTATTAGAGGCTTTTCGTCAATATTTAGAGGTAAAAAATGCAAACAACGCCTTATTTTTACATATTTCTACCGATGAAGTTTATGGCAGTTTGAGCCTCACCGAGCCAGCTTTTACAGAAACTACGGCTTATGCTCCAAATAGTCCTTATTCTGCGGCTAAAGCGGGTAGCGACCACTTAGTAAGAGCCTATTTTCATACCTACGGATTGCCAGCAATTATTACTAATTGCTCTAATAATTATGGAGCATTTCAATATCCTGAAAAGTTAATTCCTTTAATTTGTATCAATATTTTGCAAGTTAAAAGTTTGCCTATTTATGGCGATGGGCAAAATATCCGCGATTGGCTTTATGTCGGCGATAATTGTACGGCAATAGATGCGGTAATTAGTCGCGGTCAACCAGGCGAAACTTATAATATTGGTGGCAATAACGAAATTACAAATATTGATTTGGTTAACAAAATATGTGCGTTAATGGATGAATTGACAACAATACCTGTAAATCCTAGTAATCAATTAATTACCTATGTTAAAGATCGCCCAGGACACGATTTTAGATACGCAACTAACGCAAGTAAAATCAAAACTCAACTAGGTTGGACACCGAAAACAACTATACAAGAAGGTTTGCGCCTAACTGTCCAATGGTATCTTGCTAATCGTGATTGGTGGGCAGCGCTGCGATAAAAATAAATTGACTTAAAAATTGCTACCGCAGATTGATGAGATATAGCAAAAACTATTATAGTCAATAGTTTTGAACCTTAGAGGATATTTGAGGAGGTACGATCTAATTTGCTATCCCAAGCTATCTTGTTAGCATCTAAAAAATGGAGATATAAAGCATTTGCTGTCAACAGAAACACTGTTAAAAGATCCTAGCGATCGCAACTACTTGCCAACTTTCGTTAAATTAAAAAATATTTTAGAGGAAACCTATTGATGTCGTCAGCACAATTATTATTAGTAGATGATGAGCCAGGATTGCGCGAAGCTGTCAAAGACTATTTAACCGAAAGCGGTTTTAGCGTTCAAGTGGCGAGTTCTGCTCGTGAGGGGTGGGAATTAATTCAGCAAAATACCCCAGACTTAGTAATCTCTGACATTATGATGCCGCAGGTAGATGGCTACCAGTTTCTCAAGCAATTACGCGACGATCCTCGCTTTAAAGCGCTTCCGGTGATATTTTTAACGGCTAAAGGCATGACAGGCGATCGCATTCAAGGTTATCAAGCAAGGTGCGATGCTTATTTATCTAAGCCTTTCGATCCTGATGAATTAGTAGCTATTGTCGAAAACTTACTAGAGCGCCGCGTCGCCGCAACTCCGACTACCGAAAATGGCGAAATTCCAGATATTGCCGATTTAGCAAATCAAATAGCCCAAATTAAGGCGATTTTGACGCAAAAAAATGCAATTGCTCAAAGTCCCACCCCATTTAAAATCGACCTTACCCCTAGAGAACAAAGCGTACTTGATTTAGTGACAACAGGATTAATGAATAAAGAAATTGCCCGCCGCTTGCAAACTAGCGTCCGCAATGTCGAAAAGTATGTCAGCCGTTTATTTAGTAAAACAGGGACAAATAGCCGCACCGAATTAGTGCGTTTTGCTTTAGAACACGGACTTGCAAAGTAAGACAGTATTGGCGAAGCAAATCTAAATCGTGTTAACGTTGAGCAAGCTGTTTGCGGGACTCTGGTGCGATTTCCGAACCCAGTTTATGAAGCTGTTATAGCTAGTCGTGCTGCCATTCCCCAAACAGTCCAAATTAAAAAATTTACGAGCTTGTGGTTAGCTGGAATAGTCGCTTAGAGCAGGTAGCGCGGGAAGATTTGGTCATGTTTATTAATGCCTGCCTATCCTGCACGGGACAAAAAGAGTTTTATGATGATGCTTACGGGCAGCAAGTATCGATAGATTTTTTGCATGACTATATTCTTGGCAATTACCGCTTGCTGTACGCGCGAACTTTGGCTGTGGGAATTAATCACCATGACACGAGCGGGAAGCCCCCGTTTTCAAACGTGGGGAGGAACGCAATTGGCAGTTAAAACTGCCTGTCACTTGTGATATAATCAGAGGTATGAATCAAGTCCTGACAATAGTTTGTAAGCTCAACCCCACTCTCTCTCAAGCGGCTATGATTGAAGCAACTTTGAAAGCGTTTGCGGATGGTTGCAACTATGCCAATAGCCAGGTCAAGGCACAGATAACAAGTAAGACAACTATTCAAAATCTGGTTTATCAAGACTTGCGATCTAATTTTGGCTTGTCTGCTAATTTGGCGGTCAGGGCTTGCGCTAGGGTTGGAGCTAACCGTAAAACTGCCAAGCAAAAAGGCAAGCCAGTTCAAACGTTTAAGCCCACCAGCGCCGATTATGATGCTCGGATTTTCGACTTCAGAGAAAAAGACTGGACTGCCAGTTTGACTTTGATTGGCGGTCGGGAGCATATAAAAATAGATGCTGGCAATTACCAACGAGGAAAACTCTCTGGTAGAAAACCAACATCGGCGCAGTTGTGTAAACACCGAGACGGCAAGTTTTACATTCATATTCAAGTTAAAGATGAAGTAGTAAAGCCAGTTGAATCGAATAAGGTAATTGGTGTAGATTTCGGTAGACGAGACATCGCTGTTACATCGTATGGGGATAAGTGGGATGGAAAACAAATAACCGACAAGCGCGATAAATTTGTGCTCGTTCGGACAAGTCTTCAGAAGAAAAGCTCGAAAGGCACAAGGTCTACTCGTCGCAGGGCGAAACAGATTTTGCAACGGCTGTCGGGACGCGAAAAAAGATACCAAACATGGCTGAACCATAGCATCAGTAAAATGATTGTTCTGTCGGCACTCCAAAACAATGCCATCATTGCCATTGAAGACCTTACGGGCATCAGAGAACGCACCAATACTAAACCAAGAAACAAGACTGAACGTAGGCGTAGCAACAGTTGGGCATTTTTCCAACTCCGAATGTTTCTGAGCTACAAAAGCTTGAAATATGGCGTTGAATTGATTGCAGTTAATCCGGCATACACTTCTTAAACGTGCGCTGCGTGCTTGCACATTCATCCTGTACGCGGCAAGTCCTACCGTTCGGGAAAAGTCTTTAAGTGTGGGCATTGTAGCAATCATTGCGATGCTGATGATAATGGTTCAAAAATGATTTCAATCGTTGGGGCAGCTTTTGTAAACCTGCCCGGAGGCTCGGTGCTGGCTTGCCACATCAGGGCTGCTGAAAGCCCCCAGCAACGAGGCTGTGGGGTAGTTTACTTACAGCTACCAGGCGAACTGGGTAGTTTTTTGTTTCGTCATTGGCAAAAGCGAGTTTATAATACTGAACTATTCGAGAAATTTAGACAAGTGCACTATCAAGCAGAGGCAATTTACGCTCTGCCTTTTACCGTAGCCGAAGGTTTGGCAGCTAAACATAAAATTAAGAGCGACATATTTTTAAAGCGGATTGAGGAACAATTGACAGTAGGGGAAAAACTACGGTTGCAATCGACCGCCGAGCGCCAGAAAATCGATCTTAGCGTTGACTGGAAAAAGTTATCTTTAACTCGTTTGGCGCTGTATATTCTTTCCTTGAGTGTGGAAAAGCGGCGATCGCAAGCTGAATTTTTAAACGGTATTTTAGAGCAGTCAGCGCGGCTAACTTTGGCTAAAGTACCTTGCAAGTTAGGAAAAGTTGCGGCGGTGTTAGATTGCAGCTACTCTAGCTCTGGTTCTAGTGAAAAACGCCGCCGTCCGCTTGGGGTAGCTTTGGCGGCGCATTATCTGCTTCAAGCTGCGGCTTACGAGTATCGCGCTTTTTGGACTGTACCTGTAGAAATGCCTTTATTACTCCACCCGCGCGGACAAACCGATTTAGCTACGCCGCTTTTAGATGCCTTAGAATGGGATGCTCAATTAGTAGTAATTGTCTCTGATGGCTGGGAAAACGATCCGCCCTGCGGCGGAGCCGAGGTGTTACGGGTGTATCGTAGCAAACTAGATCCAAAATTAACTACATCTATTGTCTATTGCAACCCAGTATTTAATGCCGATAACTTCTCTCTAAAAAATTTAAGCGCAATAATTCCCACTGTAGGATTGCGAGAGGCGGAAGATTTGCCGACAATGCTGAGTTTTGCTAGGTTTGCCGAAGGTATAGCTCCCCTATCAGAGCTAGAAACTTATCTTGCAACGCGCGTTCAACTTTTGTTGAAATCCTAAACATGGCAAACAAAAGCAGCTTATTACATACTCTAAACCTTAAAGGTTTAGAAATTGCTCCTTCTCAAGTTTGGGGGGCGGTGAGAATTGTGCCGCTTTTACGCCATCAAGTGCGTAACGATTTGCGTTTGATGCGTCGCAATTACCAAGAAGATTTATCGATTGTTTCTTTAGATAGTAAAGGCGATCGCGGGATGAAATATGTTTCCTACGTCCCTCATGCTTTAGTCTTATCTTGGAGCAATGATGGTAGTTCGGTAGCTACCCTCGGCGGACAACTGCTTAAACAGGATGGCAAAAGCTTAAACTATGGCTGCGCTAGTGTTAGACTTACCCATCGAATGGCGAAGCGAGGAGCTGATAATCAGTTGCGGTTTCTACCTTTGCATTTAGCAATGGAAGGTTTTTTATCGCTGTTTTTCTCCGGCCCAAATATTGCTTGGAGCGAATACTCGCGCTACGCTCTTTCCTACGGGCTAGGTATGCGCTCGGAAACTGCTGTTGCTGGGAGAGCAATTTCTGGCTTAGAAGACGCGCTGCGAGTATTTGAAATTCACGATCGCCAAGTTGGAGTATTAGTATTTGTCGCCGAAGCCCTTGCTTCCGCTTTTGTCGTTCCCACCCCAGAAGACTATCGAGCGCTACACAATAGTTTGATAGAAGACTTTTACGGCGAATTGCTTTATCAGTACGGCTTATTGTATGCCAATGCTTTTCCGATGGATGTGTCTGTAGATGAGGCGAATATTCAAACTTTGTCTCAACTAAGAGCAGCAGTTACTCAAATGCGCTCTGATTGGGCATCTTTTCAGGGCTTTATGGCAGAAGGATTGTTGCGCGAATTGCAATCTCAAGTAGTTTATAGTGCAGGCTCGTTTTTACTCCAGCGTTTTATTACTAATCTTCAGTTAGGAGCAGAAAATCATATTGGGGAAGCGATCGTTCGAGATAATGGCGAGATTGAATATCTCAAAACTTACCGTCTATCAGCCGCTCAAACTCGTAGAGTTTACTTACTCAGTCAGCTTGCCAACTACAACTGGAACTTGGAGGCTACAGCGACAGCTAATGATAGCAGTTACGAAGACTTTATCTACCGTTTGGAGAAAGCTGGATTTGGCTATTTAATCAATAATCAAGTCCGCGAAGCAGCACGCGCCAAGACGCGCAAGCAAAAGAAAAAATAAACATTTTTAAGTGTAAAAAATCTTTTAGTCGGCTTCAGCCGACTTTAGCTATTAGCCTGGGGTTTTAACCCTAGGCGGGCTAAATGCGCTCAACAGGCTAGGTTGGCTAACAAAATTTTTTATAAATCAATACACGATTCCAACTTTTGCGAGAGTTTCGCTCGTTAAGCAGCGATCGCCGCTACTAAAAATAAGCTATCTACTAAAATCGTACTCAATACCGCTCCCCCAAAGGCCCACCAGTGCAGTTGCCTTGAAAGTAAAGGTAATGTACCGCAAACTAATAATACCGTAGCGAGAATTATGGCTAAACCCTGCCCCCAGGGTGTTTGAACTTGCCCTAAAGCGCTATGTAAAATTGCTGGGGTTGATTCTGGATCGAGCATTATTTGCCGCCAGTAAGGAATCAGATCGACTAACCAAAAATATATATCTGTTAATACAGTTCCCAATAAAGAACCCAGATAAAAATAGTTGCCTACCTTCCCCCAGCCGCGCTTTAAACAAACGATCGCAAAAGGCAAGGCGATCGCCTCTATAGGTAAGTGTAACAACGGCTCCCAGCGCATCCAGCCCCAGTAAACTGAACCTGCCAGCCAACTCCAACTAAAACCTAGTAATAAGTCTCCCCAAATATATGTTTTGGGTTTTTCCATCAACTTATAACTTAGCCACACCCACCCCGCCGTCAGTACCAAACTCAACCAGGGCAAAGTCCGCACTAAAGGCGCTTCTATAAATACGGGTACGGTAACTAAAAAAACCGCCGCTCCAAATATTAACCAGGCTTGCCGAAAACCAACTTGCCAGGAAATATTTATATTGCTAACTCTCGGCGGCTCGGTGGTAGCCAGCGCGGAAGTTGCGACGCTGTAAGGGGGCAATGTTTGGTTAACCAAGGTACTATATTAATATTATTTACTTTACTTAATCTTACTTAACGATAGCATAAGATCGATGCCCTGGGGGGGCATATTAATAATACCTTAATTATTAAAGAATACCGAGGGAAAGGAATTTATCACAGATTTGACGGAAGTTGGCAAAAGTGTAACTTTAGGGGAAACTGCGATCGCATTACAAAAAAACAACTTATGTTTTCAGCAAAATATCGAATTCTC
Source organism: Aliterella sp. RAGGC_92 (assembly GCA_030826005.1). Lineage (GTDB taxonomy): Bacteria > Cyanobacteriota > Cyanobacteriia > Cyanobacteriales > Chroococcidiopsidaceae > Aliterella. The sequence goes on along the minus strand of JAPJOW010000015.1, from coordinate 21,461 downwards.
GCTCTTTGTAGCGCCATTGCAGTTATTGCAGTACCCGTAAAAGCATTTAGTCAAACAACCCCAGTGCCAACTACGACACAGCCAAATATTTTTCAAGCAATTATTCTGGGGATGGTGCAGGGACTTACAGAATTTTTACCAATTAGTAGCACCGCTCACCTCAAAGTAATTCCTGTCGTCTTAGGCTGGGGAGATCCGGGCGTAGCATTTACGGCGGTAATTCAGTTAGGAAGCATAGCGGCGGTATTGTGGTATTTTTGGAGCGATTTAACTCAAATTACTATTGGGGCAATTACCGCAATTAAGCAAAAAAATTATAAATCCTATGACTTGCGCCTAGCGATAGGAATTGCGCTGGGAACTATACCAATCGTATTTTTTGGACTATTAATAAAAACCTTCATCCCAGATTTTGATAATTCACCTATAAGGAGTTTAGGAGCGATCGCGATCGCCTCTATAGTAATGTCGCTGTTATTAGGACTTGCCGAACAAATAGGCAAACGCAAACGCAACTTTGAACACCTGACGATCGCGGACGGTATACTCATGGGACTTGCTCAAGCTATAGCTTTAATTCCCGGTGTATCGCGTTCTGGATCGACTTTAACGGCGGGATTATTTATGGGTTTAGAAAGAGCCGCCGCCGCTCGATTTTCTTTTCTTTTAGGCATCCCAGCCATTACTTTAGCCGGACTTGTAGAGCTAAAAGGAGCATTAGAAACCGGAATAAGCAACGATGGCATAGTTACAATGGTTGTGGGCGTAATTTCTGCCGCCATATTTTCTTATTTAGCGATCGCCTGGTTGCTGCGCTTTTTGCAAACTCAAAACACTTGGGTATTTGTTTGGTACAGACTAGCATTTGGGATAGCAATACTAGGTGCGATCGCAACTAACCTATTACCAAATAGCTAATAGCCGCATCGCCTCAACGTATGAATGCCACTAAACCCGCCTTAATTACTAAAATTCTGCCTGACTCCATCGCCGCCGAAATGGGCTTTGAAATCGGCGATGCCATTGTATCCATTAACGGCACTCAACCTCGCGACTTGATAGATTATCAATTTTTGTGCGCCGACGAACTTTTGGAACTAGAAGTTATCGACACTACAGGCAAAACCCATCACGTAGAAATTGAAAAAGACTACGACGAAGGCTTGGGGTTAGAATTTGACAGCGCTTTATTTGATAATTTAATTCAGTGTAATAATCGCTGTCCTTTTTGCTTTATCGATCAACAACCACCGGGTAAACGTCAAAGCTTGTATTTTAAAGACGATGACTACCGCCTCAGCTTTCTATATGGCTCATACCTTACCCTGACTAACTTGAGTCAAAAAGAATGGGCAAGAATCGAGCAGATGCGCTTGTCGCCCTTATATGTATCAGTCCATGCTACCGAGCCAGAAATTAGAATTAAACTCCTCAAAAATCCCCGTGCTGGGGAAATATTACAACAACTCAAGTGGTTTCAACAAAAACGCTTGCAAATTCACGCTCAAGTAGTAGTATGTCCTGGGATAAATGACGGCAAACATTTAGAAAAAACTCTCCTCGATTTGGCAGCTTTTCATAAAGGTAAAACTCCCGCCGTTGCATCGGTTGCGGTTGTCCCTGTAGGCTTGACTAAGTTTCGCCCTACCGAAGACGAATTAGTTGCCGTTAACCCAGAAAAAGCCGCCGAAGTTATTGCTCAAGTGCAAAGTTTGCAAGCTAAATTTCGTACCTCTTTAAAGTCCACCTTTGCTTGGTTAGCAGACGAGTGGTTTTTAATTGCTGGGGCAGAATTACCCCCTGAATCTGACTACGAAAACTACCCGCAGATAGATAATGGGGTCGGATCTATTCGTTCTTTTCTGAAAGAATTTGACCTTGCGGCTAAAAATTTGCCAAAACAAATTAAAATACCTAAAAAGTTAACTTGGGTAGTAGGTAACGCCGTAGAAAAAGCTTTTCAACCAATTGTAAAGCGGCTAAATAAAGTAAAAAACTTAGAAATAACGATGGTTGCTTTATCTAGCAATTATTGGGGACAGAGTATTACAGTTACAGGACTATTAACTGGCGAAGATTTGTTATCGGGGTTACAACAGAAATACTTAGGAGATGGAGTGCTGTTACCTGCTATGATGCTTAAGCATGGCGATACTTGTTTTTTAGACGACATGACCGTTACAGAACTTGCCTCCAAACTGAGTACGCCAATTTTGCCCATCCGAGGGATAGCCGAGCTAATCGAAACTTGTATTAAATAATGCCGATAAAATTAAGTTTAACCGTGCTGCTACCAATAGTTCGGGCTACTTTTAGCCGCGAAAAAGTAACAAAAAAAAGTTTATATGCTTGGTTGGGAGTAGTGGCTTGGGGTTCGAGTTTTTTGCCCTTACTTACTTTGCCAGCGATCGCGGCGGAAACCGAAGTATTGGGCGTAATTAGAAGCGACGAAAATGCTCAATATTGGCAGACTATAACCACGCGCTTGCAGGCATCGGGAATAAATTACTGCGTTATAGACTTAGCAAATGTAAGAAGCGCAACAGATTTGAGCGATCGCCCGGTGGTATTTTTGCCGAATGTAGAGACAATTTCTCCCGCTCAGGCGATCGCGCTTGAAAGCTGGATGAGTCAAGGGGGACGGGTAATTACGAGCGGCGCTGTAGGAAATCGCAGTCAGCCCGGAGTGCGGCAACTAATGCGGAGTCTATTAGGGGCATACTGGGGATTTGGGTTTAAAGCGCCATCAAAATTACAACCATTAAAAACTAATTCCCAACAATGGGTAAAAGATTCTTTAGGCGGTACAGCTTGGGGAGGCTCGATAATTCCCACAGGTGTAACGAGCCAAACGGCGGCGGTTTGGCAAACGCCTAACACTCCCTCGGCGGTTGTTACCACCGAACGGACAACGCTTTTAGGCTGGAATTGGGGAACAAACGCCTCTACTGCGACTGAATTTGATACTGCATGGCTAAAAGCCGCTCTTAGCCGTCATGTCAAAGTATCTGCCGCAAATACTACGGTTAAACCAAAAAATTGCAATGGGACAGTAGCAACAAATACAAATAGAATTGCCGTCAATTCAAAACCATCAGCAACGACTCAAACGCCTGCAAATGCACCTGTAAGCGCGAGAAAAGTTACTCCGTCCTTAGCTGCCACTCGTCCTAATAATAAAGTAAATCCAAATAGTTTTATAACTCCCGCCTCCGACGAGCCATTAGATAGACTCGCACCCAGAGGATTAGTCGCTCCTAACGCCAAAACGCCAATTACACGCGTAGAAGCGATCGCTCTGCGCCAAGAATTGGACAACTTAATCGGTAGATTTGAAAGCGCCCAACTAGCCGCAAATTCCCGCAATCATCGCTCTACCGAAGCAACAGAAATAGCTAGTTCTAAAATTACTACAATACCTCAAAGCGCTGCCCAAGCCTTAGATAAAGCCAGAGAAATTGCCAAAACTCTACCTCAGTTAGTTGCTAAAAGAAACTATACCAAAGCCAGAAGTGAGTGGCTCAAAGCGTCTCAACTATTATGGGACAACTACCCGACAAGTCGCCCGATTTCTCAACCAGAAATCCGCGCTATATGGTTAGATCGAGGCACAATTGTCCGTGCAGGCTCAGAGCAAGGATTAGCAAAAATATTTGACAAACTAGCAGCCGCAGGAATTAACACGGTTTTTCTCGAAACTGTTAATGCTGGTTATCCTATTTATCCAAGTAAAGTTGCACCGCAAGCAAATCCTTTAGTTACTGGTTGGGATCCGTTGGCATCGGGAGTTAAGTTAGCTCACGAACGTAAAATAGAGTTACACGCTTGGGTATGGGCTTTTGCTGTAGGCAATCAACGCCATAATACTTTAGTTAATCTGCCAGCTAATTATCCAGGCCCAGTAATTGCCGCTCATCCCGATTGGGCAAGTTATGATAATCGAGGTAGTTTGTTTCCGGCTGGTCAAAATAAGCCTTTTTTAGATCCAGCAAATCCCGAAGCGCGACAGTATTTATTAGATTTATGTAATGAAATTGCCCAACGTTACAAAATAGATGGTTTGCAACTAGATTATATTCGCTATCCATTTCAAGATCCGGCAGCCGATCGCACTTACGGTTATGGAATAGCTGCAAGGCAGCAGTTTAGGCAGTTGACAGGGGTAGATCCAACTAAAATTAGTCCGCGCGATCGCGTTTTGTGGCAAAAATGGACGAATTTTCGCACCCGCCAAATTGATTCTTTTGTCGCTCAAGTAGCGCAGCAATTGCGAAAGACGCGCCCGAATATAATTATGTCCGTTGCCGTGTTTCCGCTTCCCGAACAAGAGCGACTTAATAAGTTGCAACAAAACTGGGAAGTATGGGCGCAGCGCGGGGATGTGGATTTAATTATTCCCATGACTTATGCTTTGGATACTTACCGCTTCCAGCGTCTTACTCAACCTTGGATTAACTCGGTTAAATTAGGTTCGGCGCTAGTTGTACCGGGGATTCGCTTATTAAACTTAACTTCTCCTGTTACTATCGATCAAATTCAGTTAGCTAGAGATTTACCGATTAGCGGTTACGCGCTATTTGCTGCTGAAAATCTCAACAGCGACTTACAAGGTATTTTTCAACGCACCCAAGGCAAAGCCAACGAACCAATTCCTCACCGTCAACCATTCCACACGGCGGCGGCTAGGTTTACATCGCTGCAACAGCAGTGGGATTATCTACTTTCAAGCAATCAACTGGTGTTAGTTAAAAGCGGGCAATCAGCTTTTAGCGCCAAAGCAAAGGTACTAGAAACTGCTTTAGCTGAACTTGCAGCTAATCCTACACCGGGGCGATTGAGTACCGCAAAAGGGGCGTTAGCTGCCTTTGAGTCGCAGTTTAAAGATGGGATGCGCTTTTATCGGTTAGAAAATCCTTATCAATTCAAAGTTTGGTTAAATCGGATCGATACTATAGAGCGATTATTAGTTTATGGCGATCGCGTTGTCTTAAAAAAGCACCGCTAAAGCAAAGAACTCGCCAAACGTTCTAATTCGGGGAAGATGTCTATTGAACGCTGCGCTAACACGATTTTGCTCAAAAGCGATCGCTACCTTATTGGCGATCGCTCTATTTTCTTCTTCTGCCTTAGCACAGGATGTATCGGTGACAGTGAGGCTCGATGGACGGGCGGTGTTTCAAGTTGGGACTGCTGGAGAATTAGATGCTACCGTCCGCGCGCGACAAATTGAGCGACGGATGAATCGATTATTAGAAAATCCAGAAGCCATAGCACCACCCCGGATTTTACCAACCAATGCCAATAGTGCCGAGCGCGTAATTACGATTGCGGGTGTTCCTATCGTGACAGTAACCGAAGCCGATGCTCAAGATAATCTAACTACTATTGATGCACTGACGACTCAGTGGTCGAGTGCGATAGATACAAGCCTAGGACGAGCGAGACTCCGCCGACTTTCGCCGGGGGGAAGGTTTGCTACCGAAGTTCAAGCCTCCATCGAAACCGCTTTTGGAAGACTGCTCGAATCTGCGATTGCGATCGTTCCTCGCGCCCTAGCTGCTTTATTAGTAATCGGGTTGTTTTGGGCGATCGCTGCTCTTGTGCGCTGGTTGATGCGGATGCTCTTTCGTCGGATTGTGGAAGACCTTACCATTGAGAATCTAATTAAACAGGTGGCTTACTACACGGTTTGGATTTTGGGGTTGATATTGGCTTTAGATACCTTTGGCTTCGATCCGCAAACTGTTGCTACAGGCTTGGGTTTGACCAGTTTAGCCCTAGGGTTTGCTCTTAAAGACATTCTCTCCAACTTCATTAGCGGTATCTTGATTTTGGTCTTACGTCCTTTTGAACTAGGCGATCAAATTATCGTTGGGGAAACGGAGGGAAACGTTGAGCGCATTGACTTGCGAGCTACCCAACTTCGGACTTACGATGGTCGGGTGGTGTTACTACCTAATGCAGAGTTGTTTACTTCTCGCATCATTAACAACACGGCGGCTCCTATTCGTCGAGGCAGTGTAAGTCTTTTTCTTGGTTATGATAGCGATCTGCAAAGGGCAATTGCCGTTATTCAAACAACAACTCAGTTAACCGATGGTGTACTATCAGAACCCGCCGCTTCTGTCCGAGTCCAGGAGCTAGGACAAGACGACATTGGGGTTGAAGTTCGCTTTTGGGCAGACTCTCGTCGAGCGGACTTTGTGGCGACCATATCTAATGTGCGATTGCACCTTGTTACTGCTCTCCAAGAAGCTGGAATTGGACTACCTGACCCAGATGTACGGATTTTGGTGCCGCGTCATTTAGAACAGTGGCAATCAGCATTAGGCAACACCCAGGTGCAACCCCCGCCTGCTCCAGAGCGAAAAGATTAAATTGGGTTCAACTGTATCGGCATTGTTAAGTTATTTAAGTTTCGCGCTTGGGGATAACTATATATCCTGAAGTGCGATCGCCTAACACTACATTTCGTTCTAGTCCCCAATACCACCAGTAAGCGCCCACATAAGCGCAAATTAGACTATCTAATTTGTCTTCTAATACTTTTAGAGCTTTTCCAGTCGTGGGAATTTCGGCAAATAGTTCGCTTTGAGAATTGAGATTGAGGGCGGGTGTAAAGGTAGGCAAAACTTCCACAATATATTGATGCAGTTTTATTAGTTCTAAGCGTCGCTCTAACAAGCGTCCTTTTTTATATTTAAGAATTAAAGGTAAATTAAATAACTCTACAATTGCCGGATGGGGAAATACTTCAATTTGATATCTGCCTAAATAGTGGGGTGTAATTTCTGGCGCGTGACTAAAACCCCGATTTTCTAACGCTAGTCCGAAGTTTACCGTGCGATCGGCAAAACCAAGACCAAGATTAGCGGGATAACAACCCGCATGATAGCGTCCAAAATATTTGTGAGTAAGTTTGTCAGGTAAGCGCGTTCCTGTAAGATTGGGAATGATTGTAGGAGCATCTACAGCAACGATCGCACTATCTTCTATTTGGACGCAGTTATCTAACCAAGCAAGGACATCGGCGATTTCTTCAATCCGTTCTAAAGCAATTAAATCTAGTTGTCCGTTTACCAATTCCAAGCAACACAATCCGCTTGGTTGCGATTTCCAACCTAGATCGATGCCGATAAATTTCATTTTTGTAATAAAATTGAGCTTTCAAATTTACTTCTCATGGATTTGTGGCTTGAGCAAATTTTGGCAAATAGGCGATCGCATTTATTCGGTGAAACACAGGCGAAAAATGTAGATTACCCGGCTATTTTCCGTGCGATTTACCCAGCTTGCAGCCAATTTAATCAACAAACTCTAAAACTGCCCCTAGAGCAGTTTGCAATCAATCTATGGACTTTGTGGCTGCCTTTGGCAATGCTCATAGCCCAGTATCGCAAGTCGCAATCGCAACCATTAATTCAAGGCATTTTAGCTACTCAAGGTACGGGTAAATCTACCTTAGCTTCTATCCTAATATTGATTTTGGGTGAGATAGGTTATCGTACTGTTTGCTTGTCTTTGGATGACTTGTATAAAACTTATGGCGATCGCCTAATTTTAAAGCAACAAGATCCGCGTTTAATTTGGCGCGGCCCTCCTGGTACACACGATTTAGATTTAGGAATCAATATATTAGATGTGCTACATCAGCCTAAATCCGACGCAATAATTCAGCTTCCCCGCTTTGATAAATCTGCTTATAACGGTGCAGGAGATCGGGGGACTCCCGAAGTTATTTCCGGGGCGGATATTGTTTTATTTGAGGGTTGGTTTGTGGGTGTTCGACCTATCGAGCCGGGGGTTTTTGACAATGCGCCACCGCCAATTATTAGTGAAAGCGATCGCCAATTTGCCCGCGATATGAATGCTAAATTACGAGACTATCTACCTTTATGGGAAAGATTAGATCGGTTGATTTTGCTTTATCCGCTTGACTATCGTTGGAGTTTAGGTTGGCGAAAAGAAGCAGAACATCAAGCTATTGCCAGGGGTAAATTAGGGATGAGTGACGCAGAAATAGAGCAATTTGTTAATTACTTTTGGCAAAGTCTACATCCAGAATTATTCATTAAACCCTTAGCACGCCTTCAAGAAAGCCCCCTAAATCCCCCTTTCTTAGGGGACTTTAACTCCGTCTCCCCCCAGAATTGGGGGGCTGGGGGGGCAAAAAGCTCTCTATGCAAGCAGTCTAACTCGGTAGACTTAGTAATTGAAATTAAGCGCGATCGCTCTTGGGGTAAAGTTTATTGACTAAATCCTTTGGCGCACTTAGGCAAAAATATCTTAATTTGTTCGCTTCTATGCAAAATCTTTTGCAAGCGCTGTTCGCAAAAAAAAGGTAGTTTGGCAATGTACCAGTCTGTTAAATGCTTAGAGCCTTTGCTTTTATTACATCTTGCACAGGCTGGTACTAAATTATTGCGCGACTTTATCCCGCCTTTAGACTCCGCTATTACATGATCTAAAGTAAGTTTTTTAGACTTAACACCACAATAAGCACAGCAAAGTGCAAACTCTAACTTAATTGCTGTTTTTAATTGAGCTTTAAGATTTTTAGACTTTTTGGCTGCGGAATTTGGCGGCATTGGAGATTAAAGCGATGCAAACTCTGCTGTAAATCCTACTAGACTTTGACACTCATCAGTTAAAGCCTCCGCATCGGCAACATCTTCAATTTTGTATTCCATCGTGCGATCGCCTTTGGGTGTTTTTTTGGAAGAAACGCAAGCGCCTTGATACTTATCTACTAGAGCCAGAAATGCTGCACTTGCTTGTTTCCAGGCTTCGGTCGAACAGTTAATAGTTACCAGCCACATAGATTAGTTGGGGATAAATTTAAGCGATACACCATTCATACAATAGCGATCGCCTGTAGGTTTTGGCCCATCATTAAATACATGACCCAAATGCCCGCCACAACGAGCGCAATGAACTTCCGTGCGGGTCATAAATAAGGCTTTATCAACAGTTGTGCCAACCGCTCCCTCAAGCGGGGCAAAAAAGCTCGGCCAACCCGTACCGCTATTAAACTTAGTATCGGAGGTAAATAGAGGCAAGCCGCAGCCTGCACAAGCATAAGTACCCTCACCATATTGCTTATCAAGTTCGCTGGTATGAGCGCGTTCTGTGCCGTGCTTACGCAATACTTTAAACTGTTCGGGAGTTAAAGTTTCTTGCCATTCGGTTTCTGGCTTGGTAATTTCAAACTCTTTATTTTCAACAGACATGATGTTTAACTTCCAATAATTAACTGCGACTTCTTTTATTTTATTGTTTTGCGATCGCCCTTCGCTCTGCAACTAGCGTATCTAACTCCCTTTGCATCTGCGTACAAACTTTGTTGTAGCAAGCATCGACATAATCGCGGTCAAGCGCCGCCTTTCGTCCGTAACGCTCAAACTCAATGGGCGCGCAAACCCTCGTGTGGATTGGTACGGGAAAGGGAATATTAGGCAACGGGCCAATCGCCAAACCCCAGGGAAGTCCCAAATAAACCGGAAACACCATCGGATCGAAACCAAAGGGCCAAGGCATACCCCAATCGTGGAGTTGGCGCAGTTCTTTGTAGAAGTCCGCTAATACAATCAACGTATCGTGAGCGCCATAAGAAATTGCTGGGATAATGGGGACTTTTTCGCGCAATGCCAATTTAATAAATCCTTTGCGCCCGGCAAAATGAATGCGATGCCGCTCTTTATGCAGCCGCCATAAGTCTTGCGCTCCCCCAGGATAAACCAACACCGCCGCTCCTTGTTTCAGCGCCGCGCTGGCCATTTTGGGATGCGCCATAACTGCCCCAAGTTTGACTGTTAGATGAGAATATATAGGCAGCATCCATACATTCGGGTGCATTAGCCCGTAGACGGGACGATGAGCGCCAAATAAACGAAACCAGTCCACCATAAACATCAGCGTATCTGGAGCGAGTAAGCCGCCGTTGTGAGAACCAACAATTAGCGTACTGCCATCGGTAGGCATATGATGCCAGCCATCGGTAGTTACTTGAAAATAGTTGCGGTACAACCATTCGCCTAGGGGTAACAGCGACTCGATTACCGCCGGATCTCGCCCTTCCAAAGACCAACCATCGAAAGGATTAACCGTAGGCTGATTGCGGTTATTAGTTAAAAAATTCGCATCCAAATAACTAATCAATGAGTCCAAACTCCTCTAAAATTTTGTCTAACGATAAAAATACTGTATTTAAGTTTCTCATCATGCAACAAAAATTAGGCGATCGCAGTTTCTAAATGTACTAATTTTGGAGATTCGGTAATGACATCATGGATTTATTTCGCCGCACCTCTATTCACCCAAGCAGAGATAGCATTTAATAAGAGCTTGGCTGACCAGTTAGAAGCGGCACGTTACAAAGTTTATTTACCCCAACAGCAATGTGCGGGAACAACTGACCCCATTGAATTGTTTAATATTTGCCTGCGCGGGTTAGATTCCGCCAGTATGGTATTAGTAATTTTAGATGGCACTGATGCGGATTCGGGCAGTTGCTTTGAAGTAGGCTATGCCTATGCTAAAGGCATTCCCATTGTGGGTTTGCGGACGGATTTTCGCGGTAGTGGGGAATATATGGCAGTCAACTTAATGCTCTCTAATAGTTGCCAGCACTTACTTTTGACTACAACTAACGTAGATGCTCCTCCAGATAAAGTTACTTACCTTAAAATTGGCGAAGACTTGACACCAAAGCTGTTAGAAGTTTTATCTAGTTTACCTGGGGCGCAAGCAGCACTTACTCAGTAATTTGCAGCTATGCACTCCTCCACCGATTAATAGAAGTTCGTGCCAAGATAAAGAGAACCTCTATTGGGGAATCGAGATGTCGAAAGAGAAGAAAGGCAATAAAGAAAGCAAAAAGCCAAAAGCACAGTCTGAAGATTCTAAAAAGCAGAAGAAAGACCCTAAAAGACATGATGGCTTAGGAGGTAAGTAGTCATCAGGGTTTGAGCAGTATTCGATTTAGCTAAATTAAACAATTTGATTATCCCGCCTAGGGCTTAAATTCTAGGCGAGATTTGTACTCAAAGAAACAATTATAGAGCGATCGCAAATAAATCAACCTTTTATTTTTTTACTCTCCTGTTTGCAATCGCTTTACTAATTCATTAAAAGGCTGCCAATTGTCCTCAGTAGTTATCGATTCCCATACGGATTCTATAACAGGTCTTAGTGGCACTGTTTTAGGATTGCTATTTTGTAGCTGCTGGGCAACTTTTCCCATCTCATCAATAGAAAGATTTGCTAGGCTTTGTTGATACAAGTTTTGCCACTTTGATAAAAGTTCTGCGGGAAGTTCATCAAAGTTAAATATGGTATCTACTTGCTCTCTCCAGCTAGGTGTAAAGCGCTCTTTTAACTGAGTAAAAAAGTCATGATAGCCAATTTGAGTATCTTGTAGTAATTGAATTGTTACTTCTAATAGCTCGTTTGCTTGGGGAAAGTCTGGATTTGTAAAACCCAACTTTTTCAGCATCAAATGCTTGTATTCAGTTTGATAATATTCGTAGAATTTTGCTAATCCTTCCGCCATAGCCTCAACATCAATCACGGCGGCTAAAGGCTGCTGCAATGCTTCTAAATTGGTGCAACAAACATCGGGTTGATTGCCGTAACTGTAACGCCTGTAATAGTCAAAATAAGCGGCGGTAAATTGTGCGTCGTAGCTAGGAATAAAAGCATAAGGGCCATAGTCAAAACTTTCCCCTGTAATTGACATATTATCGGTATTAAGTACGCCATGACAAAAACCTGCTGCCATCCATTGAGCGACTAATTTAGCAACTTTGGCAACTAATTGAGCGTAAAAAAGTACGTATTGATCGGGTTTATTGTAAATATCTGGATAATAATATTCAAGTACATGATCTAATAACTTTTGCGTTAAATCTGGACGATTGATGTGGTGAAGTCGTTCAAATGTACCAAACCGAATATGGGATCTGCTAAATCGTACCATTACTGACGATCGCGTTGGTGATGGCTCATCTCCCCGCCATAGTTGTTCGCCGGTCTCTACTAAACTAAAAGTGCGAGAAGTTCGCACGCCTAATTTGTGCAGCGCCTCTGTGGCTAATACTTCTCTAACTCCCCCTTTAAGCGTCAACCTACCATCACCGCCGCGAGAATAAGGAGTTTTACCCGATCCTTTCGTGCCAAAATCGTACAATTCCCCATCTGTACCGCGTACTTGTCCAAACAAAAATCCTCTACCATCGCCCAAATCAGGGTTGTAGTAGCCAAATTGATAGCCGTGATAGCGTAACGCTAGTAAGGGCTGTCGTTGAAACTTACCAAAAGCCTCAATAAAATCGTTGTCGGTGACACTTTGCGCCTCTAATCCCAATAAAGGTAAGAGAGAGTCATTGCGAAAACGTAAGATTTGTTCGGGAAACTGCGCCGCTTGCACAATGTCGTAGTATTCACCGCCCAGTGATTCTATCGCGCTTTCATAATTGAGACTGAGTAAGGGATTTGTCATGGTAAATGTTTATTTCAGCATATTTTCTAGTTCGTCTAACAGCATCGCTTCCGCTTGTGCGTCTGTAAGCTGCCGCACTTGAGATACATTTGGATCGATGTCTGTATTACTCTCTTTTAGCTCGAAAAAACTAGCGGGTGAGGAAATTAATTTTTCAGCTAAATAATCTGCAAGTTTGGCAATAGTTGGATAATCGAAAGCTAAAGTAGAGGGTAAAATGCAGCTTAAACTATTTTGCAATTGGTTGCGTAACTCTACAGATGTAAGAGAATCTATACCCAAATCAGTAAATCCTTGATGCGTATCTACCAATTGAGGCGAATTTAACCCCAAAATTTTAGCAACAAGCGATCGCACGCAGTCAATTATTAATTCACGGCGAGTCGAATCATCCGCACTTTCTAATTGTTTTAACACGCTCTCGGCAGGCAGTAAGGGCGTTGCAGAGGGCGAGGTAACTTCTGCATAAAAGTTAGAATTTTTTTGCCACCACTGCGCCCAATTGATAGGTACTACGCCTATTTGAGGCGTGGGGTATGATAGCAACGCCTCTAAAACTTCTATTCCTTGCTGGGGGCTAATTGTTCCCATGCCTTTACTTTGTAACTGCGGTTCTAAATCGCGTTTGGCAGCAAGACCCAGAGCGCTCCAAGCCCCCCAATTGATGCTCAATGCTGCCCTTCCCCTTTGAACTCGCGTATGCGCTAAGGCATCTAGAAAGCTATTGGCGGCGGCATAATTAGCTTGTCCTGCCGAGCCGAAAAGAGAAGCTACAGAAGAAAACATGATAAAAAAGTCTAGGGGGCAATTGCGAGTTAATAGGTGCAAATTCCACGCGCCTTGGACTTTAGGAGCAAGCACTTTCTCGAACCTTTCCCAAGTTTGCTGCTGCATAATGCCATCATCTAAGATTCCCGCCGCGTGAATAATTCCGCGTAGGGGCGGTAAAGATTTTATATCTGCAAGTACTTGAGCAAGTTGAGAAGTATTCGCTATATCGGCTGGGGCGACAACTACATTTATATCGGCAAATTGGGTTTTTAAGCGCTCTATAACTTCCTTTGTCGGTGAGTTGCGCCCGATTAAAACTAGATGTTTTGCCCCTTTATCGACGAAAAACTGGGCGACAAGTAAACCTAAATCTCCCAAACCACCAGTAATTAAATAAGTACCATCGCTATGAATAGAGGGGGAATGATTGTGATGGGCGATCGCAATTTTACCAATATGTTTGGCTTGCTGCATACACCTAAAAGCATCTACTACTCGCTCTGAAGGAAATATCTGACAGGGGAGCGGTTGAAGCGTGCCGATTTTAAACTTCTGCATGAGTTGGCGCAGCATAGAGGCGATTAAATTAGGCTGCTGTTGGGTTTCTTGCAATAAATCAAAGCTGAAATAAGCGACGTTAGGCTTTAATTGCTTTACTTGGATTGCTTGCCAAATTTCCAATTTGCCAATTTCTACAAATCTGCCGCTATCTGTCAAAACTGAGAGACTTTTGGGGATAAATTCACCGCTTAGGCAATTTAGGACAATATCTACACCCTGATTTTGAGTAATTTCCATTACTTCCTCGGCAAAATCTAGCGTCCGGGAGTTCATAATATGTTTTACTCCCATAGAGCGCAAAAACTGCCATTTGCTAGGAGATGCGGTAGCAAAAATTTCTGCTCCCATAACTAAGGCTAACTGCACCGCCGCCAGCCCTACACCGCCTGTTGCGGCATGGATTAATACTTTTTCTCCTGGCTGAATTTTGGCTAAATGGTGTAAGCCGTAGTAAGCGGTTAAAAATGCTCCAGGAATAGTAGAGGCTTCAGCAAAACTTAGAACTTCGGGGATGGAAACAACTAGATTTGCGTCTATGGTGACATATTGACTAAAACTACCGGGAGTCATTGCTAAAATGCGATCGCCTAATTGAAAATTAGTTACACCTCCTCCTATTGCAACTACTGTTCCCGCACATTCTAGCCCCAAAGCGCCCGCCTCTCCTGGATATAAGCCTAAAGCGTTTAATACATCTCTAAAATTAAGTCCCGTTGCTTGAACTTGTATTTCTATTTGCCCAAATTGAGGTACAGAGCGGGGTACGCTCTGCCATTGCAAGTTATCTAAACTGCCCCGATTGGGGATAATAAGTTGATTGGAAGTATTTGCAAATTCGGTTTTTTGGTTAAAACTGCTCTTAACAAGTCTTGCTACAGTTCGTTTACCGCCTTTGAAAGCAATTTGAGTTTCTTTTTGAGGATGCCAAATTTCTGCAAATAGTTCGTTTGCTTCATTTTGGAGCGGAGTTTCTTCTAAATCTATGTTGGTACAATTTAGCTCTGGATGTTCTAAAGCGATTGTTTTGCCCATTCCCCACAAGCAAGAACCTGCAATTCCCGATGCTGTTGCGCCTCTAGTTACCAATACTAAGTGCGGAAATTGAAAGTTAGCGTTTAAGGCTTGGACTAAATGTAATGTGCTACCACATCCCAGCTTTGTCGCGGCTTCTAAGTCTGCAATTGTTAATTCGTCATCTTGAATACTATCCAAACTCCATAAATGAATTACATTGCTTAAAGTATGTTCTTCGGCTAATTGCGCTAATAATTTGTGAAAATGAGCGCTATTAGCTGGGTTTATTTGGAAATGATGGGAATTACGCTGATATTCTTGTCCAGGAAAAACGAGAATGCCCTTGTGGTTTTGCGCTGTTAATAATGTTCTCAACTGTTGCCCCAAACCGCTTTTATCTGCAAAAATTAGCCAAGAGCGATCGCATTTCTCAGTAACAACTGTTTTTTGACGCTCCAAAATCTGCCATTGGACTTCGTACAACCAATCTTGCCACGATTTATCTTCTTCTAACAGCGCTTTACGGCTGGCTTGTTTGGAAATTAGCCCGCTTATTTCCCCTACCAAGTTGCCGATTTCATCGTACAAGTACACATCTGCAAGAATTTGTTGGGAGTTATGATGAGGGCGCAATTCGACATAACTCCATAAGTTTTTACTTGGAGGGCAATAAATCTGTACGCTTTCCAAACCTATAGGTAAATAAGTTTTCCCTTCAGGGAGTGCGGCAAATATTACCTGAAAGCAAGCATCTAGTAAAACTGGGTGAATTTGATAAGTTGAAGTTTCTAATTGTTCTGGTAAATTAATTAAACCTAAAGCAGCGTATTCAGCTTTTTTCCATAGCTGTTTAATTGCTCTAAAGCTCGAACCGTAAGTAATTCCTCGCTCTTGACACTGCAAATAGTGAGTTTCTACAGCTATTTCGCGCGTAAATTGACTCTGTAACTCAGTTATATTTATCTGTTTAATAGCGTTTATTTGGGTAACTGCAATTTTTCCTGAAGTATGCAGCGTCCAATTTTCCTCATTAGTTTGATTCAGGCTGTATATTGCAAAAGAGTAATCTGTTGCTTCTTTGCTAACAATTAGTTGTACGAGTTGGGGGGTAGTGGATAGAATTAACCGCCTTTGTATATCTACTTGTTCTAATCTAAAAGCTGTTGTTTTCAAAATTGTTGCTGCTGCGGCTAAAGCCATTTCTAAATAAGCCGCGCCAGGTAATACAACTTGTTCGTATACGCAATGAGCTTGCAAAAATGCGGGTGTATTAGAAGTTAGTATCGATTGAAATACAATATCTTTTAACGCCGATGGCAGTTTTTGCCCTAATAAAGGATGGGTAAAAACGTTGTTTGGTTTGGTAGAGACGTTGCAGTGCAACGTCTCTACGGGGTGTTGGTGCGTGGGTAAAAATGGTTCAATCCAATGACGTTGTTTTTGAAATGGGTAGGTAGGCAATCCCACTTTACAACGCGGGTGATAGCGATTAAATTCAACCCAATCAACATCTACACCTTGCACGTATAATTGAGCTAAACTTGACAGCATTTGTTGCCAATCGGCGGATGGACGCAAACTAGGAAGCCAAACACCACCATCGATAATATGCCGCCCCATACCAAGTAATATTGGTTTAGCTCCGCACTCTACAAATACGTTATAACCCTCTTGTTGTAATGTTTCCATCCCGGCGGCAAATTGGACGGGATTAAGGATATGCTTGCACCAATACTCAGGAGAAGCGATCGCTTCTCCTACAATTTCCCCAGTAAGATTAGAAACTATCCTCACACTGGGTAAGTTATAAGTTATTTCCCCAGCAATTTGCGCGAAGTCTCCTAATATCGGCTGCATTAGCGGCGAATGAAAGGGGCGGGAAACATTTAAAAATCTAGTTTTAATCCCCTCGATTGTCAAAGCCGCGATCGCATTTTGTAATGCCTCAGAACTGCCGGAAATGACAATATTTTCAGTATTATTAATAGCTGCGATCGCAACTTCTCGATCATTTTCTATAACAGCTTGTACTCGTGCTATATCTGCTCTTGCTGCCACCATTGCCCCTGGCGGTAATGCCTGCATGAGTTTTCCCCGCGCTGCAACTAGCTTTAAACCATCTTCTAAGCTAAATACTCCCGCGCAGGCGGCGGCGACATACTCCCCCACGCTATGCCCTATGACAATCTCTGGACTTATCCCCCAAGACTGCCATAATTTATATAAAGCGTACTCTAGAGCAAATATTGCGGCTTGAGTATAAGTTGTTTCGTTAATAGCAGTATTAGAGGCAGAATAGAGAACTTCTAATAAAGGTTTTTCTAAATGAGATCGTAAAATGCGATCGCACTTATCAATATACTCGCGGAAAACTGGTTGAGTTTCGTAGAGTTCTTTACCCATTCCCACATACTGCGATCCTTGCCCTGTAAACAAAAACGCTAGACGCGGCTTATTTATCGCCCTCCCTTTGGCGCTATCGAGTTGCGTAGTAACTTCGGCAAGAGATGAAGCAACAATAGCTGTACGATACTCGAAATGCGATCGCCCGGTACTAGCTGTAAAACATATATCGGCTAAGTTTGCATCCGGGTGAGATGCTAAAAATGTTTGATAGCGCTTTATTAAAGCTTGCAAAGCCTGGGGAGTTTTAGCCGAAAGCGTCAGCAAATGTAGAGGGCGTGGATTTGCAGGCGGAGTTTCTAGATGAGATTTTTGGTGCGAATTATCTATAGCCCCCCAATTTTTTTGAGGGGAACTGGAATTGAAGTCCCCCATTATTGGGGGATTTAGGGGGCTTTCTGGCAAAGACTCTATAGCCCCCCAATTTTGAGGGGAACTGGAATTGAAGTCCCCCATTATTGGGGGATTTAGGGGGCTTT
>JAPJOW010000015.1:0-3634 GCA_030826005.1 Aliterella sp. RAGGC_92 | reverse complement strand
CTTGTAAAATTACATGAGCATTTGTTCCACCAACTCCTAACGAATTAACTCCTGCAATCCGGGGGGAATCCCACTCTTGCAAGCGGGTATTGACGTAAAAAGGACTGCTTGCAAAATCAATTTGCGGTGATGGAGTCTCAAAGTGCAAACTAGGAGGTATCTTTCTATGATGGAGTGCCAAAACAGTTTTAATAAAACCCGCTACCCCGGAAGCTATTTGTAAGTGTCCGATATTAGTTTTTACCGAACCAATTGCACAAAACTGTTTATTTTGCGTACTCTCTCGAAATGCTTGGGTTAAACCACCAACCTCGATGGGATCTCCTAAAACTGTTCCCGTACCGTGCATTTCTACATAGCCGATATTTTCCGCTTGTATCCCCGCTTGCGCTATTGCTTGAGATGCAACTTTTGCTTGTCCATCGCCATTTGGCGCTAAATAACCAACTTTTGCGCCACCATCATTATTAATCGCCGTACCTTTAATTACGGCATAAATTCGGTCAGAATCGGCGATCGCATTTGCTAATTTTTTTAAAACAACTACTCCCACGCCATTTCCAAAAACCGTACCTTTGGCTTTAGCATCAAATGCCCGACAATGCCCGTCAGGAGATACAATTGTTCCTTCTTGATATAAGTAACCGCTCTTTTGGGGTACAGATACCGAAACGCCCCCCGCTAAACTCATATCGCATTCGCCATTCAGCAAACTTTGACAAGCCATGTGAATTGCAACTAAAGAAGTCGAACAAGCTGTTTGCACGTTGACGCTGGGGCCAGTAAGATTTAGCTTGTAAGAAACTCTAGTAGTCAAATAATCTTTATCGTTAGCTACCATCATTTGAAAGCCGCCCATAGAGTCTAGAGTCACAGCTTGCAAGTTGTCTTGAGAATCTAACGTATGGCGGGAAGGATGGACGTTATTAAGTAAATAAGTATTCATCACCGCCCCCGCATAGATGCCAATTGCACCCTTGTAAGTTAAAGGATTGCAACCTGCGTCTTCCAAGCTTTCCCAGGCGCATTCTAGTAACAGCCTTTGTTGGGGATCGATTAATTGCGCTTCTTTGGGGCTATAGCCAAAAAACTCCGCATCAAATAATTCAATGTCTGCGATCGCAGGTTTGGCTTTGACATAGTTAGGATTAGTTAATAGCTGAGGATCTACCCCAGAATTTAAAACTTCCTCATCGCTAAATAGCGAGATCGATTCCACCCCATTACACAAATTTTGCCAAAACTCCTCAACGGTATTTGCCCCCGGAAAACGGCACGCCATACCGATTACAGCAATATCACAGGTGTTTGTAATAGTTCTTTTGGCGATCGCATTTTTTACAGTTTGATTGCCCAAATAACCAGCCATCGCCTTGACAGTGGCATATTTAAACATCTCTGCTACGGTTAATTGCCGTTTAAATTGCGCTTGCAATTTATGCTGAACTTGCACTAAAAGTAAGGAGTTTCCCCCTAATTCAAAGAAATTACTCTCACTTCCTACCGCAAAACCTAGAACTTGCTGCCATATTTGGGCAATTTGACTTTCTATCTCTGTCATGGAAGCTTTAACTGTTTTGCGCGTTAAAGACTCTACTTGTCGAACAATGCTGTCAAATTCTCCCGCTTCAAATAATTTGCTTAGTTGCTGGCGTTGAAGCTTACCAATGGCGGTTTTGGGGATGATTTCTTTAGCAACAGGAATTAAGTAACTGGGATTTATGCCAATTTGCGTTAGTACTGTCTGGCGCACTCGTCGTAATAACTCTAATAATTCCTCGCCGATTGCGTTGCAATTAAAAAATATCGCCAATTTTTCTATTGCATCTACTCGCACACCACAAGCGACGGTATAGCTAACTTCTACCCCGGTAACTGTTTCTACTACTTGCTCGATTTGGTGGCTGTAGTAGTTAGCCCCATTAATGATAATAGTGCCAGCAAGTCGTCCGGCGATCGCTAATCCTCCATTACTAATAAATCCCAAATCGCCCGTATTAAACCAACCATTGCTAAAAGCTTCGGCGTTGGCTTGGGGATGATTGTAATAGCCGGGAAAAACTACATCGCCTTTTACTTGCAAGCAACCAATCGTATTTTCTGGTAATACTACCCCTTCATCATCAACAATCCGAATTGCAACTCCAGGTATCGGCGCGCCTAAGTCCGCAAATACTGTATTAGGGCGACTTCTTGTTGCTTTAAAATGAAAATGGATGGGATTTGCTGTTGTCGGTTGATAATAAGTAATTCCCGAACCCAATTCCGCCATTCCAAAAGCTGGACGAATAGAAGTTTTTTTCAATCCATACACTGCTAACTTTTCCAAACAAGCTTGGACGGTGTGACTTGAAATTGCTTCTCCCGCCGTGAGGAGAAACTGGATACAAGACAAATCCCACGTTTTTGCGGTTGATTCTTGTTGCAGCGCATCATTAATTAAAGCGTAGGCAAAACTAGGCGACCAGCTATGAGTAATGCGGTATTTATCGATTAAATCAAGCCAGTGGAGGGGACAACCAAGGACATCGGCTTTGTGAGTGTAGACCGCCTTGCAGCCTATTTCTAGACAGCGAATATGCCAGTCAGAAATGCTGCCAATATGGTCAAAAGGCAACCAATTAAGAATTACATCATTGCTTTGATGGCGGTTAAAAAGGTTTGTTCCTCTAGCGCGAGTAACTAGGTTGCGATGGGTTAATTGAATACATTTAGGTATACCCGTACTGCCAGAAGTTAAACTTATAAAAGCCACATCATCGGGTAAAGCTTTGTAAGCGTTGGTATCTGGCTCATTATTGCTCAACAAAGATAGCGTTGCTATGTAATTTGTCTGCAATAACTCAGCAATAGCGGCGGACTTTTTGCTAGTAATAATTAGCGGTTTTGCCAAAAACTCCCAAGTATGACGCAACTTATCTAAAGCCGGATGAGTTTCTCTATAAGTTGGCGGTACTTCCATAATTACAGGGATAAACCCACCCAACACGCAACCCCAAAAAGCGGGGAGAATGTCGCAATTATTTTCTAGCTGTAATATTACCTTGTCGCCTACAAGCAACTTTAGTTGTCGTAACCCAGCCAAAACTTTTTGCGCTTGAATAAGTAACTGCGCGTAAGATTGGTGAATTTCTTTCCCACTTTCTAAGTAAATAATCTCTCCCGTAGATTTTTGGGCGCGGTGTAGCGATTCTATTAAAGTAGTAGGCGCGTCTGCTACCTCCGGTAAACACCCACCATCGCTAAACGCCAATGTAACGGGATGACAATAAGTTTCCTGGGGAACATTTGCTAAAGCTTGTTCGTCCACTTGTCCGATTGAATTGCGCGGCAATTTAGGCACTAGCACGTACTTTTTAGGCAATAATAAATCGGGAATAAGTTCATGCAAGTAAAATCGTAGTTGCTCTAATAAAGGAGGTTGGCTAGAAACGATGTAAACAACTAACTCTGGTAAAGGGGAGCTTTCTATTTCACTTACAAGTACCGCACAGTCATCAATTAAGAGATTTTGTAATAAAATAGATGCTACTTTTTCCTTAATTTGTTGCAAATATTCCCGATCTCCATCCATCGACTTACGCTCTAGGTTTAAATAAACTACTTAAATCTGCACTGAATATATTAACTGAAT
>JAPJOW010000014.1:16507-30331 GCA_030826005.1 Aliterella sp. RAGGC_92 | reverse complement strand
GAAACCAGTTCGTTTCCTTGTTCTTAACTTAACCCCTTTATTTAGTTTTGTAAAGGAATTTTTATAATTTCTTTAGATAATCCTCATTTAGACATAGATATGCAAAGCTCATAGCTTTGTTATTGCTTAACTACAAGACATTACAGCCATAAATTAATTTAGCTGTCAAATTAATAAGCGATCGCCTTAAAGTCCGATAATATATTTTTGCCACTCTTGATGCAGCCCGCTTTTTAGGTGCTTGCTAACTTCAAAGTACAGGCTGCTATAAGGTTTACGGGGTTGGTGATATAAATGCATTTTTGCTTCTTGAGGCGTGCGACTGCCTTTTTTCACGTTACAACGAACGCAAGCTGCGACCATATTTTCCCAAGTATCGCCACCACCACGCGATCGCGGAATTACGTGATCTAAAGTTAGATCGTCGCCAGTATAGCCGCAGTACTGGCAGCCGTGACCGTCCCGGTGGAGAATATTGCGACGGGTGAGGGGAATTTCTTTGTAAGGTACGCGCACAAAATGACGTAGCCGAATAACGGTGGGCAAAGGGAAGCCCGTGTAGATAAACTTACCGTTATGTTCTACTTGTTCTGCTTTGCCTTTAATTAACAAAACAGCCGCTCGTCGCCAACTTGTGATGTTGAGCGGTTCGTAAGAGGCGTTGAGAACTAAAACCTTGGCCATCGATTAACAGCAAATCGCCAACATTTTTTACCGATGCTAACACAACTTAGCAAGTTGTGGACAAGTAAATGCGATCGCGCTGCAAAAATCCTCTTATTTATTGCTGCTGTTTTTTGTTATTAGTAGGAGCTAACGATTTTGTGGAGTGCGAGGAGTAATGAGACAACAAATCCAACAAGTTACATCTATCGGCTGCGATCTTGGGCTTGGCTCTCGTCAACGCGCTTGGGTAGAGATCGATCTAAGTGCCATAAAACATAACATTAGAGCATTGAAAAGCCTGTTAGCGCCTCAAACTGCCCTCATGGCGGTAGTTAAAGCTGATGCTTACGGTCACGGGGCTGTAACTGTCGCTAGGACAGTAATGGAAGCTGGTGCTAATTGGTTAGGTGTAGCGACGGTCCCGGAAGGAATTGAATTGCGCTCTAGCGGGATTAAAGCGCCAATTTTAATCTTGGGAGCAACTTACACTATTGAGCAAATTGAGGCGGTAGCTAGTTGGCAACTTCAACCAACTATATGCAGCATAGAAGCCGCTAAATTATATTCTCAAACTTTAAGTAATGAATTGCCCGTACATCTAAAGTTAGATACAGGAATGTCCCGCCTAGGTCCATCTTGGACTGAAGCTGTTGAATTCGTTCAACTGGTGAATAATTTGCCCAATTTAAAGATCGCTAGTATTTATTCTCATCTAGCAACGGCGGAAAGTATCGATCGCACAGTGATGAGACAGCAGAAGCAACGCTTTGACAAAGCAATTTCTCAAATTGCCAAGCTCGTACCTCTACCTTATTTGCATTTAGCAAATTCTGCGGCTACTTTGACCGAGCTTGGATTGCATTACGACTTAGTGCGTGTAGGTTTAGCAATATATGGTCTTTATCCTGCGCCGCACTTACAAAATGCCGTTAATCTTAAACCAGTTTTGCAAGTAAAAGCTAGAGTAACGCAAGTCAAAACTATTCCTCCCCAAACGGGTGTAAGTTACGGTCATAAATTTATCAGCGATCGCGCAACTCGAATTGCTGTAGTTGGAATTGGTTACGCCGATGGAATTCCACGTAATTTATCCAATCAGATGATGGTAATAATTCGCGGTAAAAAAATTCCCCAAATTGGGGCTATTACAATGGATCAATTAATGCTAGACGTTAGTACTATTCCCGATTTAAAGCCTGGAGAAATAGTGACTTTATTAGGAATAGATGGACAAGAACAAGTTTCTGCCGATGATTGGGCAAAGCAGTTAAATACAATTTCTTGGGAAATTCTTTGCTCTTTCAAACATCGCCTTCCTCGGATATCTATGTAATTGCTAATTCATAATATTATTCTTGGTTGCATAAGCTTAACATTAGGTAGTTTAACAAGAAGGCTTCAGCCTCCCCTTATACAACTGCTAGATTTCCCTGTACTTTAGCCGGGGGAGGGTCAACTCACCGATTCAAGCACCTGTACTTTGCAATCTACCACAATATCTTGTAACTTTAAATACTTAGCCGTACTTAATTAATATTAAAAAAATCTTGACGATTGAAGAATTTGAAAGCTAGTTTATAGCAATCAATAATTAGATTTGTCCGCTTCAAAACTCGGACAAGCAGGGAGTAGCGATCGTGAAAAGTACAAAAATCTGGAAATCGGTTATAAGCTTTATAGTATTGGTTATTTTATCTGTAGTTAGCAATAAACCTAACTCTGCAACAGCAAAAACATTAGAAGTACCACCAACAAATATCTCTAATCATGAAACAATACTTGCTCAAGCTTGTCCCTACAATAATCCTCGCTTGAGATATGGTAGAGTATCGACTCAAGATGGTGACGATCTATACATCCGTTCTCGTCCCAATGGAAAAGTAGTTGGCGCAGTGCCTTTTGGTTGGGCAGTCGTTACAGTTAAAAGAGATGCTACCAACCAGTGGATTTATATTGACGAACCTTATCCTTCAGCTTCCGCACCAGCGCTAACGCGAGGTTGGGTAGCAGCTAAATTCATCAAACCGTTAGGAAGATTTTGCGAAAAGCCTAGAGCTTTTATCCGTACTAATATGAACGGGCTATTTGCAAGTTCGCAAGTATTAGTTAACGAAAATTGGATACGAATGAGCGATCGCATGGCAAGTTCGCTCAAAAAAGCAAGTTAAATTATAAATAATTTACCATCCCCAAGTCCCAACTCCGCCCTTAAAAGGACCGACAATATCTTTTGTAATCCAACCGCCGTAAAAATCTCCGGGTTGGGGCTGTACTTTTTCCTCATTAACATAGCAAGCATCCATTAAGTGCGGATAAAAAGCTACATAGTCTTTAATTGCGGCAAATTCCTGGGTAGGAGCAGGATAAAACCAAGCAGCATTTTGTTCTTGCTTTTCGCCCACTAACACCGTGTAGTAAGCGGCTCTCCCTTTCCATTCGCACCAACTAGAATGAGGCATTGGTACTAAATGCTCTAGTAATATGTCTTCAGGGGGAATGTAATAAACGGGCGGGTGACTTGTTTCTAGTACGCGCTTGGCTCTGTAAGTGTCAGCGATCGCAATATCGTTAAATATAACTTGAATATGCCTATCTGTATCTTCTAAGCGGGGTGGGCGCGGGTAATCCCAAACCGATTCTTGACCAGGCTGGGGTTCAATGCGTTGCCGATTAAACATTTTTAAGTGAGCGCTAGAGTAAGTTTTAATTACAACTCAAATTTAACTTACTCTGGCGCTTACCTTTATGTCGTACTAGCGGAAACTACCTGGATTTAGTTGGCGCTGTTTTTTCGCCGATACGCCATTATTGAGCATTGCACCCGTTCCGCCATCAGCGCGGTCTAAAAATGGGCGGAGGTTGATAGCATTGGTATGAGCGATCGCAAAAAGATTAAATACAATTTGAATATGTATCCTATCGGCGAGGCGGGCGCGGATAATCCCAGACGTATTCTTTAACTTTTCTATTTATAAATAATTAAAATTTAACGTTATTTAGATTTATCAAAATGTTGTAAGCAATACTTTATAATCTTTAGGAATCATCATTATCTGCTGAGGGTAGATTAAACAAATCAAGTTGAGCAGAATAAGATTCGGAGGGCAGGTCATCATTGAATACAGGCGCGGGATCGAATAAAGTAACTGAGTCAGTTGTAATAAATATTTCTTTAAGCTCATCAGTATTCAAGAAATCAATAGCTTCGGAAACACTAGAAAATTCATGAACTTTAACTTCCCCAATATTAGAATGTAACTCTATTAAAACTCTATCTATTTCTCTTTCTATTGAATCATCTAAGGTAGTTAGAATTATTTGTTCTAACTCATCTTCTACTGTGCGAACCATTTCTATCCCTATGTTTTGTTTTTCAGAAGGACTTAAAAGTATATATCTATTCCATGAATCAATGGCTGTCAATCTATCTTTTTCTGCCCAGTTGAAATTAATTCCATGAAATAATAGTAGTTCACAAATTCGCGCAAATGGTATCAAAAATATATTAATGTCATAGCTTTGCATCATCGCTATAGAAGAAGAACTCCAGTTTCCTGCTAAAACTGCTATAGAACTTCGGATACTAGCATATCTACGTCTAACTGCAGGATGTGCAGTACACAACCAACTCCCCTTGTCACGATTATGTTTTTTATATCGAATGTATTTTGACTCAAATAGAATAATAGGTTGCATAGCTTGATTAGCTATAACAGAATCAATATTGTATGCTGTACCGAAGCTATCAAACATAAGAAGCTTTTTATATCTTCCAGTTTTACTTTTGATACCTTTGCTAATAAAATGAAAACCAACACTTTCTACTAATTTTTCCAAAAAAGTGTTTAGAGCTTTCTCCATTTCAGCCCCAATTGCTTCACCAAGCGCGCTTCCGGGATTTTGTATATCATCATTCATATCTATTTTGTTAACGTAACAACGGATTCTCTAAGTTGGACTGTGTGTCTTTGAGAATTTCCTTTCCATTTCTCCCCCCGACGGCGAAGCACATCTATTTTATAACTAGAAAAACCTATACTTATACCTATTTGCCCAATCAATTCATCGGTAGGAATATATATACCATAAGGCGCTGAATCTCCGAGAACAAAAATTGCTTTAGTTCCATTCTTTAATACTCGAAATACATCGAGCAAAACTAAGTACATATCATTAAAGTATCCAGAAACTAAATGGTCGTAGCTTTTTTTTCCACCTTTTATAAGCCTTAACTTACCTAACTTAGCTATTGCTTCCTCTAAAAAGTAATATACTTGCGGACAACTGTTAAGTAAATCTTTTGATAATATGTAACGAGGATCGTCCCTAGCAATTTGAGTTGTAGCTGATGTTATTAATTTTGTCCGAATATTTTTAGTAATATCGTTCCAAGTTTTTGCCTCTCCAAAAAAATACAATTCTAGTCTTGTTCTATCAGCATAGTCATAGTTATTTAAGTATGGTGGTGATGTAAAAACATTATCAACACTATTACTTGCTATAAGGTTAGTTGTATTTCTTGAGTCATAGTTAAAAATATTATGAAATGTGTCAGCATAGTTTTCATTCGCTTGTTTAATAGTTATTTCTATATCGCTCA
Organism: Aliterella sp. RAGGC_92; assembly: GCA_030826005.1. Classification (GTDB taxonomy): domain Bacteria; phylum Cyanobacteriota; class Cyanobacteriia; order Cyanobacteriales; family Chroococcidiopsidaceae; genus Aliterella. The sequence continues at coordinate 25,065 of JAPJOW010000014.1, read as the reverse complement.
TCATTTTTGATAAACAGTGAGAAAACTCTACTAACGCATTTTTTTTTAATGATGTAGTTTTTATCTTTTTTGGTGCTATATATGGCCATCCTGTAGCCGCGATTGATACTTTGCGAAGTACACTTGTTAATCCGGTAAGAAGTAAGTTTATTAAATCAGGTTGAAAGCCTGACGCTAAAATTATATTGCGGATTAATAATAAATCTAGTAAAGTTTTATTTTCATAACATTTTAGAACTAACTCTGGAAATTCAGTTTCTAAATGCTTCCTAGCTTCTTCATCACTAAGTTTTTGTTGATTGCCTACTTGAGCAGAAATTATTTGTATAGCATTAGATACTTCACTTCTCTTAATTTGCCAATTAAGTTTTGTTCTTGCAATTTTAAATACAAAGGGATGGGCTTCAATTCCATAAGAGTTAATACCTAATGTTTTAGCTGTGACATTTGTTGTTCCTGAACCCATGAAAGGGTCATAAACAATATTTCCTTGTTTAATTTTATTTAAGCTAAAGTTGTATTCAACAGCTTTATAGGAAAATCCGGCAGGATATGTAAACCAACAATGGATAGGAGCTTTTAAGCTATCTTTGAATGTACCCCACTGCGATTGATTATTTTTTTTTTCAGCCTGATTGTTATTTTCTTCAAAGAGCGATAACTGAATTGTTTCTTGTAGCATTATATTTAGTCTTGGAACTTTGTAGTGATAAATATTAAAGCTTTTTGTAGGTCATTGAATGAGTTTATAAATTTAATGTTTAGCTTTTATAAAAAGCAACAATAATTTCGTAACTTTCAATATATGGTGCTTCATTATAGACTATATATTGCTTTTATAGCTTGGATAATACTTATTTAGATAGTAAAAGAGCCTAACTGCTATAGTTAGACTCTAAGTTCAATGATTTTTGACTATAAATAGGTTAATTGTGGAAGGCGATTTACTATTAGCAAACCTGTTTAATTCCAAAACGAATTATTGCAAAGGTCAACTAAATTTTATTAGCGGAAACTACCTGGATTTAGTTGGCGCTGTTTTTTTGTCGGTACGCCATTATTGAGCATTGCACCCGTTCCGCCATCAGCGCGGTCTAAAAATGGGCGGAGGTTGATTGCGCTTGACTGGCTGTTATTTGCGCCACCTAAAATTGCTCTACCTTTATTAATTAACTGGTCTACTTGACTATTTCCTCGTCCGGCGGAGTAGGTGTAAACGCCTTGAGTTTGCTGTCCGCTATCGGCTACGGTTAAATTTTCAAAAACGCGATCGCGGGTAGTTAATGGATCTTGTCCGGGGGGTACGGTAAGTACAATCCGACAGCTTGGCACTTTCTCGGTGGTCACGCACACGGTATTGTAGCCATTTTCAACATCTGTGGTGAGTTCGATTAAGCCGTCTGGTCTGTACTGTTCTAGTCTTCTAGCGATTTCGTTGCAACGCTTTTGCGGATTCCACCCACCGCCTAATGCTGAAGGAGTTGCCCAAGCAAAAGCTTGATTGGGCTGGCTTTCAGGGAAGTACATCACAGTGTACTGACCGTTATTAGATTGGCAAGCAAAACGAGTATTGCGATCGTAAACAGGATTTGTGCCACTATTTGAGCCAGTCGAAGAACCAGCCGAGGAGTCGGTATCGACAACAACATCTGATGGAGTTTGAGCGGTGGCTAGGAGACTATTTTGTCCCAGCATAAAAGCCGCACCGAGAACTATACTCAAACTTTTTACTGGAAACTTAGATTTGTTTGGTGACATAAAACCCCTGTTAATTTCGTTAAACGACTGTTTTTTTTGTTTTGCAACCATTCTTCATTTGTGACGTTTTTTTTCGTCTTCCTGTTTCTGCTCGCTCAAAAGTTTTTTTACTTTTGCTTTAATTTCGGCGTGTCGCCCTACTCCCTCATAAGCATAGCGATTGTATTGATTACGCACGATTAGTTTTTCTAAATAGTCTACGCGGTCATCAGTGGCTGGGTGCGAGGATAACCAGCTAAGGGGACTATTTTTTTCTTGTTGCTCTAAAGTAATCATCAAGTTACGCAATCCATCGGCGGCGTAGCCTGTAGAAGACAATAGCCGCGTGCCTAAAGTGTCTGCTTGCCTTTCCATGTCCCGACTGTAGTTGAGGACAAATAAATTAGCAACAGTATTACCCAAAGGAACGTACTGCGTCACATTAGCAACTAAATTACCTTCGGCGACTAATTGAAATCCGTGAGATAAAACAGCATGAGATAATTCATGAGCGAGTAAGCCTGCAAGTTCCGCTTCAGAATTAGTTTTTGCGATCGCTCCCGCATTTACAAATACTTTACCTCCAGGTAAAGCAAAGGCATTTAGGTTATCGTCCATTACAACATAAAACTCATATTTAAAATCATTGCGTCCGGCTACAACCGCCAGCTTTTGCCCAATTTCGCTGACATAAGCTACAATTTCTGGATCTTCTACTAGCTTCAACTGTTTGCGAGCTTGTTTAGAAACCGATTCACCCACCGATGACTCGCCTTGTAATAACATAGCTGTGGTTTGCACGGCGGAAATAGGGCCGAAAATACTTCCTGTAACCGCGTAGCCTAATGCGCCTGTAATGACATTTGCGATCGCATTTCCCCGCAATTGCGATCGCAAATGAGACTTGTAGCGTTTTAAATTTTCCTCAGCTATTAGGGTAAATTCTGCTTGCTGTGGTTGATTATTAGAGTTGAGCAGGGCAAACTGACGCGCTGTTAGCGAGGCTTCCATCCATTTTTTTGATTCTGCTAAGGCGGTGATTTTTGCTTTGACAATTTCTGGTTGAGAGGGATATAGGGCGCTGGCTTTTTCTAAAACTACTACTGCATCACTAGAGCGATCGTATTTAACGAGAATTTCAGCTAAACGCAGATGACCGGGGATAAATTGGGGATATTGTTCTACTAATAGTCTTAAGGGTACGAGGGTTTTTGTTTGGAGATTTTGCGCTTCTCCAGCTTCCGCTTCGCGCCAATATACTTTACCTGCGGGAGATAAGTTAGCTGGATCTAATATTGGTTCGGAGGGTTTTGGCTCGATAGTTTGAGCTAAGGGTGTTTTGACTTGGCGGTAAATTTTTTCGGCTTCAGCGAATTGTCCGCCTAGATATAAACTATCTGCTTCAATTAATTGGCGATCGCGTTTAAGTTCTGTGAGTCTATTTTGCAGCTTTTGCCCTGTTTCGTCTTGAGGTGCTTTTGCTTGGGCGACTACTAATTTATTCGTGGTTTCTTGGGCGATCGCACCTGGTGTTGATAAAAATAATATATTAAAAGCTATTAATAGTGTATTAATAATAGTTTTCATTGGTAAATGTCATTTAATACTTTTGCATCTATCTTTGAATAAGTAGCAGAAATCGAGAAAAATAGGTTTGAATCTAAAAATGACACATCTATCTAGCCAAGTATTAAAGCTGATAAATATGTCATTTAGGTAAGTAATAAAGTAATTACAGCTTCTAAAGAGCTTCAATTTTGGCGTTGTCGCCCGGATTACCAATTTGTTTTCCTGTCGCCAGAGCTTTAGCAAATCCCAATAAACGGACTACTTTACTTGATGGAGAGTCCCAATATTCAGCTTTATCTACACTAACTCTTAATAGCGCCAGTTGCGGATCGTCTAATCCATCAGGAAACCAAGCTTTGAATAAGGGATTCCATAGTTCTTCTATTTTAGATTTGTCGCGGATTAATTGGGCTGTACCTGAAACAGAAACATATTTTTGCTCTTTTGGTTCGGAGTAGCTAACATTAACATGATGTTCGTGCTGTACTTCGTTAACTTTAGTCGCGTCAGCGCTAGTAAAAAACCATAAATCGCCATCAAATTCAAATTCTTGAGTTGCCATTGGACGGCTGCGTAAAGTACCATCCTCCTCAACCGTAGTTAGCATGGCAAACTTAATGTCTTTAATCATGTCATGCAGCTTTTTTATGTTATCTTGGCGATCGCTCATTGATTTAGGTTTTTTTCTTAAACATCACTATACAGATAGCATTCATGTTGCGCGCTATTAGTCTATCTATAAGTAGAGTTTCGGTGATTACACCAAAGCCCCACCACAACTAGATCCGCTTCCCGCCGTACAGCCATAGCAATAAGGCGCTGTTTTAATTTCGTTAATCAAGTCCAAACTTTCTGCTTCTATTAACTTAGCAACTGTTAATGTTTCGCCATCAGGAGTTTTAGCGGGTAAACTTTCCATTTGATTAAAATCGCAGTCGTATACATTACCTAAATAATCAATTGAAAGCTCGTTTCTACACATTAAATGTTCAATTGTACTGGCATTGAAGTTTGACTCTAAAAAGTGTAGATAAGGTTTATGTAGCTTTTTATGTTCTAATTGAAACTTAGTGCGTCCAATGGGTAAGTTTGTAATCGTGTACAGATTATTAAAGATGATATTAAAATGCTCTTGCAAGTAAGCTTTGTAATCTTTTTCTAGCTTCGCTTGTTCTGGAGTTAAACTAAACTTTTCTGAAGCTGGTATTGGCGGATTATACACCAAGTCTAAAATTAGATTAGGATCTTTTCCATAACCTAATTGATTGAGATGTTGCAAAGCAGCAATTGAGTCATTATAAACACCCTTACCGCGCATTTTGTCAACATTGTCTTCTAAATAGCAAGGCAAAGAAGCAACAATTTGGGTTTGGTATTTAGCGCAGTAATCTGGCAAATCTTCAAATCCGGCTACAAAGTAAATAGTCAAATTAGAGCGGACAATTACTTTTTTGTTTGCTTTTCTTGCTGCTTCTACTAAAGGCTTAAAGCCATAATTCATCTCTGGCGCTCCGCCAGTAAGATCCACTGTTTTAATTTGTGGGAACTTTTCAATAAGTTCAATTAGTTGATCGCAAATTTCTGGGCTAAGTTCTTCAGTTCTTTTGGGGCTTGCTTCTACATGACAGTGAGTGCAAGCTAAGTTACAGCGTTTACCAAGGTTAATTTGTAATGTAGTTATTTGCTTTTTAGTTAAAGGTGAATTTAATTTATTTGTAAATGGTGTCAGGGCTGTTTGTACCATAATTACTGGCTAGATGTTGAAGCGATGGTTTAAAACTTATGTGGGTAATTTGCTGTGGGAAGATCCCCCCTAGCCCCCCTTAATAAGGGGGGGAAATATCAATTTCATAATTTCTAGCAGCAACCGCCACCGTCATAGTACCAAGTAGAATTAGTCACAATTACATCTTTGGAGACAAGTTTTGCCGCCGTTTTATCGCATACAGCAGCAGGAATACCGCGCTGGAGAATATGCCCAGCATTATCGTCAAAAATTGGTTGCTTTCCGGTATAAATAGCAGTTTTCCCCGTAAAAATACAAGCACCATCTTCAGGAATCGGCACTTTGAAAGATACAGAGTCAAGACTTTCTAAAAGTAAATGTTCGTCTAAATTATAGGTATGTTTATCTAAAAGTCGATAAGGACGACGCGATCGCACTTCTACTTGTCCAAAGCCTGCATCAATGATTTTTGTAGTATATTCTTCATACGTCAGCGCCCCAGATAGACACATTGCCCTTAATTGGTCGTCTTGTTGCAAATAAGCGGGAATTGGACGAGTGGCGATAGGATCGCTCATTTGCAAGCGTCCACCGGGCTTTAAGACTCTGTAAGCCTCCTGCAAGGCAATAGAAAGATCCGCAGGTTCAAAGATGTTAAATAAGCAATTTTGAGCGACTACATCTACAGAAGCGTCAGCAACGGGCAATTTAAAAGCATCCCCGGCGCGAATTTCGACAAAACTTGTTTCAAACCAGGGATTTTCCTCGGCAGCAATTTGCAAATTACGACCAGCAGCTTCGCGCATGGCGGGAACTGGATCTACAGCAATAACAGCCCCCGCACGGCGAGAAAAATAAGCAAACTGCAAGGCTTCTAAGCCACCTCCAACGCCGACATAAAGCACTGTTGGATTGTTTGCAAGTTCGGCAGCATGAACCGTAGTACCGCAGCCATAATTCATCTCTTGCATCTGGGTAGGAATATTTAACCCTGGTAGCTGTAGAGGGGTACTTTGAACGCAGCAAAGCCCAACTTGGGGCGTTTCGGCTACATCATGGTAAAACTGAGCGGCGGTTTCTAGATAGGTCATAGCGATCGCATTTTTCGGTAATTTTAGTATTTTATTACTCTCCGCAGGAATGCCCACAGACGGATTTAGCTCTTTATATAGAGTTTAGCGGCATTACAAAATTGAGATACGTTCCTTTTACCGCAACGCACCCGTCTGCTTGCCTCCTCTATTTCAACAACGCCGCATTTAGCTATCCTTTTGGTGGTGGGGTAGGACAAGTTTTGTTGGCAAAGTCACACTGATAGATATAGGGTTCTTGCCAGCTTAGAGGAATTTGTAATAAGTCCCGCGTCCCAGTCATCCCTTGTCCAATAAATAGTAACAAAGCAACGCAATTTAAAACTGTGTGAACTATACGCCAGCGATGGGATTTGTCTTTATAAATAGAAGGTGCGATCGCTAAAGAAAATATCATCAACAATGCCGCTACAATCCCGATATAGTAATGCGACCAGTACCACTCGCTAGAAAGCCTATAAACTCCATCTTGACAGCCTAAAATAACTAATCCCGTACCTGTTAAAGTCGCAAACACTCCCCGCCAAAGCTTTCCTGTCGCCTTGTACAGAAAAACTAATGAAGCAATAGTAGCAACGAACATCAGCCCGATAAAGCTTACTTGAAAGGGTTCTTTAGTAATTAACTCATTGGCTAAAATGTTTTTAACAATTGGGTGAGCAAGTCCTAATAAAGCAATACCTACAACGGCAGAAGTTAGCCAGTTTCCCAAACGATTGTGTTCTGCGCCAACTACGGGCGAAATTTTACTTTTACCCTCAGTTTTTGTTTGTAGGCGACGCTGACGAGTTTGCCAAGCTAGGTTAATCACCATACCAATTAAGGGAAAAACAAAGAAAACGGCGATCGCTGGATGGAGTAATGTAAAAAAGTCTTTAAGTTCTACCATACAAAACCTCGGTGCAGAAATAGGGTTTGACTGACACGCTTTCACTATAAAAGTGGTAGATAATAGAGATGCGATCGCGCTTTTAACTACTGAACTTAGCAGTGCCAAAAGTGGCGTTAAATAGACGACACCAAATTACCGCCGATTGATAGTTTTCTAGTTTGATATTTTCGGGAATTAGATAACGCTGGCTACCGCTATACTTTTGCAAGCGGCTAACAATGACGTAATCTGCCGCTTTTAGGGGGTATGCTGGAGGCGAAGTTGAAGCAAGTACATTATTAGAACGGTGGAGAATTACATATAAATCTGGGCCTAGATTCGAGGTTTTAAAGTTTTCAGCTAGTTCTAAGTAGTTTTTGCCGTTTTCTCTATAAATACGGGCGTTACCAACGGTATCGTGTTCGCCTGTAACAAAAGTACCAGATTTAAGATTTTGTCGATTGGTAACGCTAACTGGACTTGCAAAAGGAGAAGAATTTGGCGTAGGCTGAGTAATTGAAGCTTCCGTTGCACAACCGTAAGTAAGAGTTATTGCCGCAACAAAAAGTAAAGATGGCAGTTTCATAAAATGTAAATCCAGTTACTTATATGTAATATTCACTTTTTCGGTTGTATATTCCGGGCGCTTAGACCAAATTTCCCGCTAACAATTTCAAATTTTACTGCCGTACCAGGTTTAACAGTGCGATAACCCTCACCAGGAATAGCAGTGAAGTTGAAAAATACCTCGGTATTTTCTGCGCTTAAGATTGTACCGTTACCCGTTGTAAAGTCAAACGAACTTACTACCCCCTGCGCTACTGCTAAACCGTTTGCGCCAAGTAACGGCGTATCGTTAATCCACTCTTGCGCTGGAATGCGGATTTGTTTGACTTCCGGTGTATTGTAAGCCTCGTAGCTGTAGTTAGAGTTAGTTTGCACGATCGCCCGTAAGTCAAGGCGCAATTCTTCTAAAGTTGGTCGCCCAACAAAAAACCAACCATTGTAAATTTTATAAATAGTTAAATCGGGGCGCAGTACAAAGGTGTAAGGTTGAGCGCGATAGGCGTATTCGCCTTCAGTTTCATCTAATATATTTATTTTGTTAATAACCTCTCGTTTTTCATCTGCCAAAAAAGTCCATTGCGCTCCTAACCCGGCGCGAAAGGCGGCTTGAACTAAAGGCGGATCGGTGCTAATCGTTACTAAATGACAGTAATTGACGGCTAATTCTTGCTGAAACTGTACCAGTTGAGACAACTGTTGGCGATCGCGCGGACAAAAAAATCCCCTGTAAAATACTACTATTAGCGGATACCCGGTACTAAACCCAAGTTTCTTGTCTAGTAAGCTGGGTTGCGTCAATTCGGACAACCGTACTAATTGCTGCTGGTGGTTTGGCAATTCAAAGTCACTAAAGACTTCGCCTGCTTTTAAGTTAGTTGTCATACACCTAAAACAAATTATTAAGAGTAATATCTTTACAGATTCTTTAGTAAATTCTCATCTATGCTTTCGTAAAAAATCATTTTAGGAAGGGAAAAGCTGCTAACTTAATTGACAT
>JAPJOW010000014.1:13262-16407 GCA_030826005.1 Aliterella sp. RAGGC_92 | reverse complement strand
ATAGAACCTAAAGAACTAAAACGAGTGCAAAAGTCACGTATAGCAACGATAGTAATGTTAGGCATTACTATTTTAGCCAGTGTTATAGTTGCGCTTTGGTTTGCGGGAGAAGGAAAAATTCAGGGGATTTTTACCCAAGTACAAATATTGCAAGACAATCCTCCTTTTTGGTTAGAAGCGCCAATGGTAATGGGAGAGTATTTGATTGCCCCTACAGTGCTACTGTTTGTACTGGTTATAGCCATCACCAAAATTTCGCCTCAGCCTCACAAGCGATCGCGGCGGCTAGTGGTAGGAATTTTATTAATTTTAACGATTAGATATGTATTATGGCGAAGTCTTTCAACAATAAATGTTGCTAATCCTTTAAACGGTGTATTTAGTATCGGACTATTTGTTTTAGAAATGTTGACAATATTTAGTAGCACAATTGGGCTACTTTTAATGTTAAATGTAAACAATCGCAATCAACAAGCCGATCGCTTATCTACTGCTGTAATTGATGGTACTTTTACGCCAAAAGTCGATGTTTTTGTACCTACTTACAACGAACCAACTTTTATTTTACGTAGAACTATAATTGGCTGTCAAGCTTTAGATTATCTCCATAAAACTATTTACTTGCTTGACGATACACGGCGCACGGAGGTAAAGGAATTGGCTGAAGAATTAGGTTGCAGATATTTAACAAGATCGCATAATAATCATGCTAAAGCAGGAAACTTAAATAATGCCCTTAATCACACTGATGGGGAGTTGATAGTTGTTTTTGATGCAGATTTTGTGCCAACAAAAAATTTTTTGACTCGGACTGTAGGCTTTTTTTTAGATGATAAAGTTGCCTTAGTACAAACACCCCAAAGCTTTTATAATGCCGATCCAATAGCTCGTAATCTTGGACTTGAAAACATTGTAACTTCAGAAGAAGAAGTATTTTATCGGCAGATTCAACCAAATAGAGATGGCGCTGATAGCGTAGTTTGTGCGGGAACTTCTTTTATAGTAAAAAGGAGCGCGCTGCAAGAAGCGGGCGGTTTTGTTACTGATTCTTTAAGTGAAGATTACTTTACTGGAATACGCTTATCCGCTCAAGGATATCGATTAATTTATCTCGATGAAAAGCTAAGTGCAGGTTTAGCTGCTGAAAATATATCCGCTCACGCTACTCAAAGATTGCGCTGGGCGAGAGGTACATTACAAGCGTTTTTTATTGAATCTAACCCCCTCACAATTAAAGGACTGCGACCATTACAAAGATTAGCTCATTTAGAAGGATTACTTCATTGGTTTAGTAGTATTTCCCGCGTTGGTTTTTTGCTTATACCTTTAGCTTATTCTTTTTTAGGTGTTATTCCTGTAAGGGCTACAACTTCAGAGTTGCTATACTTTTTCTTGCCTTATTATTTAGTTCAAATAACAGCTTTTGCCTGGTTAAATTCTCGCTCTCGCTCGGCAATATTATCTGACATTTACTCGTTAGTTCTATGTTTTCCTTTAGCGCTAACAGTAATTCAGGTAATGTTAAATCCTTTTTCTAAAGGCTTTAAGGTCACGCCAAAAGGTACATCAAGCGCGAAATTTTCTTTTAATTGGAATTTAGCTTTGCCATTAATAATTTTGTTTTTAGCTACAGCAGTAAGTTTGTGGCGCAATTTAGGAATGTGCATGGTTAAAGGAGCGTGGGCGACAACGGTATCACCAGAAGTTGCTCAACAAATTAAAGGCATTGGTTTAGGTTGGTTATGGAGTAGTTACAACTTGTTGTTGCTAGGTATAGCATTACTGATTTTGTTGGATGTACCCAAACCAGACTTATATGAATGGTTCAATTTGCGACGGATAGTACAGTTACAAGTTGGCAAACAAAAATTTTGGGGAGTCACGACAATGATTTCAGAAGTCGGCGCAGAAGTCGCTTTAACCCAAGCTGGAAATCTTATTGATACAGAATTGCCTGCAACTTTGCAAGTTGTAGAAGAACAATTACACTTGCCTGTAAAGATTGTTCAGATGGGTGTAAAGGACGAGTTTACTACAGTCCGAGTAGCGTTTGAACAAGTAACACTCCATCAACATCGACGTTTAGTAGAAATATTATTTTGTCGTCCGGGACAATGGAAACGCCAAAACACTCCTGGAGAATTTCAATCGTTATTATTGTTATTTAAAATTTTGCTTAAACCGCGAGTAATATTTGACCGCGATGTCAAAGTAAATGCGGTTTCTGTTGCTCAAGGGTAAATTTTAAACTTGTAGTCTACCTAGAGTTAAAACATCAGGCTGATAGTATAGTAAGTCTGTCAAGAGTGAATTTCCAAGTCTATCAGTTAAAGCCTAACCCACCTGGGGTAAGAATCCCAGGCTAATAGTTAAAGTCGGCTCAAGCCGACTAAAAGAATTATGCTGAATTTTCGTTTTTAGGCGGATCGTCAGCTATAGATTCTTGCTCTAAAGAAGCAACAATAGTTCCTTGAGAGTGGTGAGCTTTCTGATTTTTCACATAATTTGTAGCTATAGTAAGTTGTCTGTATCCTAGGGAAAAGACACCATATCCACGCTGCCAACTAAAAGAGCGATCGCTCTTTTGTAAGCTATGGTTAAAATGATAAGCGCTGCTACCTTTAATATTTTGAACAAAATCGGCGATTGAAACACTTGGTGGAATAGAAGTTACAAGATGAATATGGTTTTCTGTACCGCCCACTGCATAAACAATACAGCCAACAGTACTAGCTTTACCAATAATATATTTGTAAAGCATAAATTCGCGATCGGGAGCAATCAAAGGTTGACGTTCCTTAGTTGCCCAAACAAGATGATAATAAAGTCTCCATAAAGCCATACCACAAAAATTGTTATATTCCTACATCATAATTTGACTCATCTGTGCTACTAATCGGGGATAATCTCTGAAAACTGTTATATTCCTACACCATAATTTGACTCACCTTTGCCACTGATCAAAGATAATTTCTGAAAACTCTTATAGTCGGCTTGAGCCGACTTTAGCTATTAGCCTGGGGTTTTAACCCTAGGCGGGTTGGGCTGTAGCTATTAGCCTGGGGTTTTAACCCTAGGCGGGTTGGGCTGTAGCTATTAGCCTGGGGTTTTAACCCTAGGCGGGTTGGGCTGTAGCTATTAGCCT
>JAPJOW010000014.1:0-13162 GCA_030826005.1 Aliterella sp. RAGGC_92 | reverse complement strand
TAGCTATTAGCCTGGGGTTTTAACCCTAGGCGGGTTGGGCTGTAGCTATTAGCCTAGGATTCTCACCCTAGGCGGGTTGGGCGTTAGCTGACAGATTGGGATTCTCACCCTAGGCGGGTTGGGCTGTAGCTGATAGATTGGGAATTCTTACCCCAGACAGGCTTGCTTTAGCTATCAAAGAGGAGTTTAAACGATAAAAAAAGACCAGCCTACCACAGCTAGTCTCTAAACTTATTCTTAATTGTCGTTTGATTCCAGGAAACCCAACTGCGCTATCCCAAAGCTTCAGTTAGGAGAAATCTGTTTCTACATTGTAACAGTAAGCACAGATTTTTTTATATAAATTTACAGTATCTTGACATAACTACCCCAAGAGAGAGATGCAATCCTAAAAACTACCTCTAAATTAAGATGATGCTACTTGTAAGCTACTATATGTTGCCACCTGTTTCGCGATTTATATAAATTTCTCCTTGGCTTGGCTTTCCCCACAAAATACGCTCTTGCTTATAAATAGCAATGCCAGGTTTAGCACCCTTGGGTTTGTAGACGTGCTTGGGTTGAGTGTAGACCACCGGAACGCGATCGCTTTGACGCGAACGGCTATAGTAAGCAGCTAAATCGGCAGTAAATTGTAAATCGCGATCTTCTGCTACCGCGCCGGGTTCTAAGCGCAATAACACGTGAGCGCCAGGAATTTCTTGAGCGTGAAACCACAGATCGTAATCATTGGCTAGTCGAAAAGTTAAGCGATCGTTTTGTTGATTGTTGCGCCCAATTAATACTTCAAAGCCGCTAGGAGTGCGGAACTTGTGAAATGGCATCGAATCAGCGCTAGAAGGACGAATATATTGCGTACCTTCTAAAAGTTTTTGCCCAATTAGTTCCTCGCGGATTTCGTAAAGCGCTTCTAAATCGGCAGTCGATTGATAATTATCTATTTGTAAAATCCCTTCTTCTACCTGCTCTAAGTAATCAATTTCTGCTTGTACGTCGTTTAACAGAGGCTCTACCGCACCGCGAGCGCGTTTTAGCTTTCCCGCTTGTTTGTAAAGCTTTTGAGCATTTTGGACGGCATTTTTTTCAGGTTCTAAACCAACTGCTATAGGTTTGCTTGTATCAAAATCAAGCAAAACAATTTCTTTCATTCCTGGCTGCCATGCTTGCAAATGAGCCATCAATAAGTCAGCGTGCTGACGGTAAATTTCTGCTCCTTCTGACTGTTGCAAGCGACTTCTAAAAGTTTGAGCTTTGAGCCGCAATTTATCTAAAATATTACTCAGCTTTTGCATCAACTGGTTGCGTAACTGGGTAAACTCTTGCTGGTTTAACTCCTTTGTATAGTAAAAATCGAGCAACTTTTGAGTATCGGCTACTGGCTCGGTTACTTCCCAACCGATAACGGTATAACCTTTATCAGTCAACCCAGGAAAAAATTGTAATTTTTCCAATTTTTCCAACCACTCAAGCCAATGGCTAAATAACTTTTGCCAATCTTCCGGCTTTAAGCTAAGGGTAGATTGTTCTGGCTCTAACCCCGATACTCGTACCATTGACTGTACCAAAGCTGGACTCAAACCCCGGTAGTTTTTAAGCAAACACCGCCCAATGCCTCCTGGAACTAAACTTAGGCGTTCTTGCCAGCGCGAAATATCTTCATTTATAGATGGTATAGCACTACTTAATGATGGGGGCAGTTCGTAGATTTGACCGGTTTGAATGGGGCGGACGCTTGACTGCTGTTGGCTAACTTGATGCGCTGCCGTGACAATTACTTTATTTGCATCTGTCAAAATTACATTGCTATATTTGCCCATAATTTCTACATACAAATGCCACAGGGCGCTTTCTCCCGGACGGCGGGCAAATTGCAAATCAATCACCCGCTCCCAGGGTGCAACTTCTTCAATAGCAACTAACGCCAAACCATTTAATTGATGGATTAACTGTTGGCTAAATGTAAACGTATCCGGGCTTCGCGGGGGCGGAGAGCCAATACAAATATGAGCGGCTTGGGGATGCCAGCAAATTTGCAGCCATCCCCGCGCCTTAAGGGTACGCAAGGCGATCGCAATTGTAAAGCGGTTGCGTTGATACACTTGCTCGGTACGTGCGGGCAGCCACAGCTTGCGAATTTCGCTGCTGGCAGCAATTAAAGTTGTAAAGTCAACAGGTTGCAAAGCAAATCTTCTTTAACTAAAAGAATAGAGGTAAATACTTGTTCTACCTTTTGAGCGATATCTAAAGGTAGAAAAACACAAAAAACAAGGTTAAAAGCCTCTAAAATCAGTTTTTTCGCTATTTTTAGGCTTGTAACTCCAAATTTTTGTATATAACATTGAAGTTAGATTTTTTCCAGCTTGTTATGCGGCGCGATGCGTCAGTTTTTCATGGATATTCAGCTTATAAATATTGGTTTTGGTAATATCGTATCTGCTAACCGAGTAGTTGCCATTGTTAGTCCCGAATCTGCTCCTATTAAGCGTATTATTACAGATGCCCGCGATCGCGGACAGCTAATTGATGCTACTTATGGTCGTCGCACTAGAGCGGTAATTGTTACCGATTCAAGTCACGTCATTTTGTCAGCAATTCAGCCGGAGACAGTAGCAAATCGCTTTGTCCTCAGCCGCGATCAGCCAGATAGTTAGCTAGGGCGCTAAGTCAATAAAAATTGAATACTTTGAATTTGTGAATGCAAATTTCTAATTCCACTCAAGCAAGCGATCGCCAGTTTAGGGGAAAGTTAATTGTTTTAACTGGCCCCAGTGGCGTTGGTAAGGGTACTTTAGTGCAAATTCTCTTGCAACGCCACCCCGAACTTTATTTATCAATTTCTGCTACTACCCGTTCGCCGCGTCCGGGAGAAGTTCACGGGCAACATTATTACTTTATTAGTCGTGCGGATTTTGAGAAAATGATTTCTGATGGCGCTCTACTAGAATGGGCGGAATTTGCAGGTAACTACTACGGCACCCCGCGTTTACCTGTTGAGCAAAAAATCGCTGAAGGTAAAACTATTTTGCTAGAAATTGAGTTAGAGGGCGCAAACCAAGTTTCCGCTTCTCTGCCCGATGCGTTACGAATTTTTATTTTACCGCCATCATTTAGCATTTTAGAACAACGCCTGCGCGATCGCGCTCAAGACTCGGAGGCAGCTATTGTCCGTCGTCTGCAACGCGCTCGGCTTGAGATGGATGCTGCCAAGCAATTCGATCGGCAAATTGTTAACGATGACTTAGAAACAGCTTTGCAGCAACTAGAAATAGCAATACTGACTTAGCAAAAAAAACTTAAGAGTAAAGCGGCAAAGTAGATTTACTTTGCCGCTTTACTCTTTAATCGCGCTTATTAATAGGCGATCGCCACCAACTAGCTAAATACTCGTTGGATTAATTCTATGTTATCAAGCAGGAAGTAAGCAACGACTGCGCCGCCAACGCCACCAATCAAAAAGCTAGTTGCGTAGGTGTTCCAGCCTTCGGGAGATTTGAAGGCATCGGGTACTCTATTTGCCGTTGTTACGTTTGTAACTGGCTGGGAAGGATTGCTGTTCGCGTACAGGGCGATCGCAAAAGCTGAAATTGCTACCATTCCTAACGTTGATAACAGTCCAGCTAAATTTGCAATATCGGTATCCCGCAGTGGCCCTAGTTTAGCAAAAGGGCCAAGCAGCCAATAACCATGAGCCATTCCAGCTTCTATTCCTCTCCTTTGGGTTGTTATCCCCTGGCGGTAAGCTGGCAAGTTATTAATGAACCATTTAGTGAGGCTAGAATTATTAATTGGTGTCTCCAAGTCTCCCCACTGAGCATCGCGGTTTGGAGGAAACACAACTTCTCTATTTCTAGGATCGCTAGGGCGATCTTTTGATGCATCTATTGCTTGCGCCATATTTGCTCTTAGTTTTTAAACAAGATAGTGGCATTATTTTAGGTTATTAGCTGTAGTTAAATAGCAATTTTCCTTACCAACTTTAGAAAAATTAATTAAGCTAACTTACGCTCGATAAACTATAAAAAACTCGCAACTTATGCTATACAAAAGTTGCGAGTTTATACCTTTAGAAGTATGACTTAATTGAAGTTATTAGCTATTGGCAAAATAAATTAATTGCTTAACAATTAATTTATTGCTTTTAAGCCAATAGCTATTATTACGGCATGGGATGGAAAAGTAAGTCAGGGAAAGCATAATTGAATAAAGCCCAAGTCGTGAAGGCTATAGAAACTGAAAGCACTGCCAGCACTGGAGCTAGAGAAAGATACTGAAGAAAGTAAGTTTTTTGGTCTTCTTTATTTTTCATCAATCGACATCCAAAATAAGCGGATAAGTTAAGCTAAATTAGCGTGGTGAAACAGGTATTTCTTCATCTTTAGCGTATAGTTCGCCAGATAAAAATTCCGAAGTAGCTGCTAAAGGCCAAGTAGCACCTCCTGCCGTACATTGCAGCGCCAAAGGCACGTCAATGACAATTTCTTTGCTTTCGGGAGAACCTTCTAGTTTTTTGACGGCTCGGATATAAGAGCGACCTGCCCAACCAATCCAACCAGCAATATAGAGAAAGAGGATGCTAGGAATAATAAAGTCCCCAGCGCGATCGAGACGACCATCAACAATCAAATGGGGTAGCCCTTCAGGGCCGCACTGAGCTTGAGCGTAGCGCTCGAAGCGTTTTGCGCCGGAATTGGGATCGGAAGTTGTGTTGCGGGCATCTTTTGCCCGTTGAAGAAAGGCTGGTGATTCACTACAAGGTACTAGATTAGCTTGTGCCGAAGCTGAGGCTGGAGGAGCAAAGTTAAACCAGAAACCAATGACTAGAACCAAAGCAAACAATCGTTGCATGAAATTGTTTCCCTTTGTTACAAAACAAATAAAGTTTGTTGTACGAGCGGAAAATTTGTGGCAAGGTTTCCCTGCACAAAGTTTTCCAAGAGAGCAAAAAATCTGTGGGCATTTCCTTCTACAGAGTTTTCCAGGAGAGCGGAAAACCTGTAAGTAAGGTTTTTTTCTACAGAGTTTTCTACAAAAGTGAAAAATTTGCGGCAAGCAATATTTTTACCGCCGATTTTCCGAAGAAGCGGCTTGTACAAGTTTTTTTGGGCGCAAGTTTGCTCGATGAGCATAGCTACAGAAGCAAACTTACTACAGAACTTGGAAGATATCATACTCTTGTCAGCGATCCGAGAAGGAAGGAAGTCAATAAAAGTTTAAGTTTCTCAAACAATATATGAAGAAAAACTAGCAATAGTCAGGAAAATAGTAATAATCACCGATTTAAAAAAATGGCAATAATCTTAGCAATAGAAACAAGCTGCGATGAAACGGCGGTCGCGGTGGTAAATAATCGTACCGTTTGCAGTAATATTGTTACGTCGCAAATTCCCATTCACAAACAGTACGGCGGGGTAGTACCAGAAGTAGCATCGCGCCAGCACTTAGAAACAATTAATAGCGCGATCGCCTCGGCTTTAGAACAGGCGCAAATATCGATCGCCAAAATTGACGCGGTGGCGGTAACTTGCGCGCCTGGGCTTGTAGGAGCGCTGATGGTGGGGATCAGTGCTGCCAAAACTTTAGCCATTTTGCATCAGTTGCCCTTAGTAGGAGTCCATCATTTAGAGGGGCATATTTACGCCAACTGTTTAAGCGAACCGAGTTTAGAGCCACCTTTTTTAAGCTTATTAGTTTCCGGCGGTCATACCAGCTTAATTTACGTCAAAGACTGCGGCGTATACGAAACCTTGGGGCAAACCCGCGACGATGCGGCGGGGGAAGCTTTTGACAAAGTAGCGCGGTTGTTAGAACTAGGGTATCCGGGGGGTCCTGCGATCGATAAGTTAGCCCAAATCGGTAATCCCCAAGCTTTCACGCTGCCCGAAGGCAAAATTTCTTTACCAAATGGCGGCTATCATCCTTACGACTCTAGCTTTAGCGGTCTAAAAACGGCTGTATTGCGCTTGGTACAACAGGTAAAACAATCAGAAGTTTTTCCGGTGGCGGATATAGCTGCAAGTTTTCAAGAAACCGTAGCCCGGAGTTTGACAAAAAGAGCAATTGCTTGTGCTACGGACTTTGGTTTAGATACTATTGCCGTCGGTGGAGGAGTAGCCGCAAATAGCGCTCTACGAGCGCATCTCCAAAAAGCTGCTACAGAACATAACTTGCGCGTATTGTTTCCACCTATGAAGTTTTGTACTGATAATGCGGCAATGATTGGCTGTGCGGCGGCGGCACACTTCAATCGCGGACATACATCACCTCTGACGTTGGGAGGGCGATCGCGTTTATCATTAACGGAAGTTATGCACCTGTATCAGCATTAATTATTGTAGAGATGTTGCGTTGCCACGTCTCTAGCTCTGGTGACGTGCCAAAATAGAACGAATTTCTGTAGCGACTGTATCGGTTTGTTCTAGCATTGCCAAATGTCCGCAATTAGGAATTTCTAAGACATTACTTTGACTTGTTTGAAACAACGGGTGAAAGCTTGCCAAATGACGGACATATTTTGACTCCATAATTTGGTCTTGCTGCCCGGCGAAGAAATAAACAGGCTGTGATAGCTGAGAAACTAGGGAGGGTAAGCGATTGACTTCTTCTTCTGTGGTTGAGTCTAAAAGCGTGCCTAAAGCGGCTTCGGGATTAGCCATTACAAAATCAATTACCCTTTGCCGCCCCCACTGACGAGCGATAGGATTAACTACGTTGGCGCGGGTAAATATTAAATCGATCAAAGGTAGATAGCATAGCCAACGGGGACGAATTTTTA
Organism: Aliterella sp. RAGGC_92; assembly: GCA_030826005.1. Classification (GTDB taxonomy): domain Bacteria; phylum Cyanobacteriota; class Cyanobacteriia; order Cyanobacteriales; family Chroococcidiopsidaceae; genus Aliterella. Next base: position 6,390 of record JAPJOW010000014.1, on the reverse strand, counting down.
CTAACTGCTGACCGGCAGAACGAAACTGCTCAAAAGCTTCTTTAAGATATACTCCCCCACCCGCATTAATACAAATTACTCCTTTTATTTGGGTACTATGCCTCTCGGCAGCCCATAATGCTACCGTAGCTCCTAGGGAATGACCAATTAGCCACGCATTACCAATATTCAATCTTTCTAGCAAAATTAATAAATCGTCCGCGTAAGCCGCCGCCGTGTAGCAATTGGGAGGTTGGGAAGTATTTGAAAATGCTGAGGTAATATTCTTTTTTGTGGCGTTTGAAGCATCTGGAGCAGTGGGAATAATATTATTCGGTAACTTAGTTTTTTCTTCTGGAGTTAAGCCGCTCAAAGATTGACCGAATCCACGCAAATCGTAAGCTAGGCACTGGTAATCTGGGGCTAAACGCTCGATCAATGGTTGCCAGTATCCACGACTTAACAGCCACCCGTGTACAAAAACTAAGGTAGGAGAACTTGACGCAACGCCTGTCAGTTCGTAGCTATGTTCAATTCCCGAAATTTCAATAGTTGCCATGATAATATCCTATCCTTAACATCCCTCCGCTTTGAAACTAGGATGAAAAAGGCACTAATCTCACCATCGTCCCGCCTCAGATTGCGTACTAAAATGCCCGCAAGCGCGATCGCGCTTTGCCGCAATAATATTTATTTTAAGTTTTGTAATCGCAATAAATCGATCCCCATTTCTTATCGGACTGTTAACAAAGTGTTAGAGTTGAGAATGGTTAGGTAAAAGCACATTGGCTTCTAAGGATCTATTTTGTCTTTTAGAGCAGAAAAATTCAATTTTTCTATTTATTTGCTTTTATACCGAGGATAAAGCTTTGCTATTTGCTTGGCGCTTTATTTTTACTAGCCAATTTAGTCAGATAAGTTTACTAATCGAACCACGTTGGCATGGGTTTTTGGAAAAGCTGGTTTAACGGTGCTGAAACTACCACTGAAACCAAGACAACATCGGGCGAAGATTATACAGCCCTTGAAGCTGTAGGCGGTTTTTCTCCCAATGGCGATCGCACAATTGTGTTCAGTAGCGATCGCAATATCGATCTGTATGAATTAGAAGAACTTTGCGATGCGGTCGGTTGGTCGCGTCGTCCTTTACGCAAGGTCAAAAAAGCGATCGAATTTAGTTTCCTTGTTGCCTCTATGTGGGAGGTGCGCGGGACGGGAAAACGTTTGATAGGCTTTGCTCGTGCCACTTCCGATCATGCCTTTAATGCCACTATTTGGGACGTAGTCGTTCACCCAGATTTTCAAGGCAAAGGTCTGGGCAAAGCCATGATGAAATATATGATTAAAAAGCTCAGGAGCGAAGATATTAGTAACGTAACTTTGTTTGCCGATCCTCAAGTTGTCGATTTTTATCGCGGTTTAGGCTTTACTGCCGACCCGGAAGGAATTAAAGGTATGTTTTGGTATCCTAGTTAAATTAATTTATCCTAGGCAACAAAATGCAAATTTGTTATAATTGCAACTCTGTGTTAAGTTAGTGTACGAGATTAAATTGTATCCGGGATGTAGCGCAGCTTGGTAGCGCGCCTGCTTTGGGAGCAGGATGTCGCAGGTTCAAATCCTGTCATCCCGATTGGTAAATATTATATTGAACGGACAAGCAGATAGAACTTTTGATGTCAATAAAAGTATTAAAGCAATTCAATTAATAAAATTGGCAATTTACTTTAAATATTTTTGTGGAGCTAGGAACGATCGCTAATCATATCGCGTCAGCTAAAAAAAAATAGCTAATATTTAGCTTAATTTGTCATTAATTGGCAAACTTACCGAAAAAAAATTTTATTTCAAGCAATCGAGTTAGAAAATGTGCTATCGATTGTCAGAATTTATCGGGAGGTTAATAAAAAAAATTAGATAAAGCGTGCAAAAACAAGAATGAACGATAAAATAACTCACATAAATTGTTCCTCCCCATCACATCGAACCAATAGTAAGTAAGATAACTGTTTGACGCAAAATAATTGGCTACTGATGCCAGGAGTATTCATGAAAGCAATATTTAGCTCGATCGCAAAATTAGGAATAGTTAGCAGCGCCGTAGTTGGCTCGGCAATTATTGGCACTCTAAGCGCGATCGCTATGCCCCAAGAGCAAATTGTCCAAAAGCTAGGTCCTATACCTGTATTTACAATCACCGATGCCAAAGGAGCGCCGCTAGTTGCTTCTAATAGCGAAAACCAAAAACAAGGGGGGGTTGCAGGAGTATTTATCAATCAAAAGGATGCGGAAGCGTTTGTAAATCAACTCAAAACAAAAAACCCCGAACTTGCTAAAAGCGTCCGGGTAGTTCCCGTATCTTTGGGCGAAGTCTACAAGTTAGATCAAGCAAGTGGAAACAAGCCCAACTCCTTAGACTTTGCTTACGTACCCGCCAAGCAACAAGTAGACGCAGCAATGGCGATACTCAAGCAATCAGGTCAAGATGAGAAAAAGTTTCAGGGAACGCCGCTATTTGTGGCTAAAGCTGGTAAAGAGCAAGGCTACTTAACGGTAAAACAAGCCGATAAACAAGTTATTCCCTTCTTTTTCAACAAAGAAGAATTGCAAACAATGTTAGAGCGCTTCAAAAAGCAGCAACCAGATTTGGCATCAACGGTTCAAATTCAAGTTGTGAACTTAGAAGGCGTAATTCAAACTATGCAAAGTCGCAACGACAACCAGTTAGATCAAATTATGTTAGTTCCGCCCAAAGAATCAATTGATTTTGTTCGCAGTCTCCAACCCGCCGGAGGTCAACAAGCTCGTCCCGCTCAACAACGTAAAAAATAAGTCGGCTCGATGAATCTAAAGCTGCGGTCGGTTTCGGGGGAAAAACTCTGGCACTGGCGCAAAACAGCAGTTCAGGCTGGAATTGCCGCCAATGTCTCGCCAAGCGAACTAGACTGGCTCTTGCAAGAAGTAGCCGGACTAGAACGATTAACCCTACGCCTTGAGACATTTCGGAATTTACCCCAAATTCCCCTACAGCTAGATATCGAAGACTTAGATAGATTGTGGCAAAAAAGGTTAAGCGATCGCTTGCCAGTTCAGTACATTGCTGGAGTTGTAGGTTGGCGAAACTTCAAATTAGCAGTTTCTCCAGCAGTACTGATTCCCCGTCCAGAAACAGAGCAATTAATCGATCTAGCGGTCATGGCAGCGAAAAATAGCCCTCTCCCACTGGCACAAGGACAGTGGGCAGACTTAGGGACGGGGAGTGGAGCTATTGGATTGGGACTTGCGGAAGCATTTCCAATAGCTCAAATCCACGCTGTCGATTGCAGTAGCCAAGCATTGGCAATTGCGATCGCTAATGCTCAAAGTTTAGGCTTGATAAATCGCCTCAAATTCTATCAAGGGTCTTGGTGGCAGCCCCTAGCACCTTTGAAGGGGAAATTAAGCGGTATGGTGTCTAATCCGCCTTATATTCCTAGCGCTTCTATAGCGCAGCTACAACCAGAAGTTGCCCAGCACGAACCAAAGCTCGCTTTAGATGGCGGCGAAGATGGCTTAGATTGCTTGCGCTATTTAGTTGAAACTGCACCCGACTATTTACAACCTGGGGGCGTGTGGTTGGTGGAAATGATGGCAGGACAAGCAGAAATTGTTACAGCGTTGCTAGGCGATCGCAATTGTTATACTAATATTTCAATTCATACCGATTTAGCAGGTATTGAACGTTTTGCCCTAGCGCAGCTAAAAAATATATAAATCGTTGAATTAAGCCAAAAATGACACAAGGAACGCTGCAAGACCTGGTAGAGGGAGTTCTGAGTGGTAAAATAGTTAGTTTTCCCACCGATACAGTTCCAGCTTTGGCAGCTTTGCCCCAAAAATCGCCACTGATTTTTACAGCAAAGCAGCGCAGTCAAGATAAACCACTAATTTTAATGGCGGCTCGTGCTACAGATTTATGGTCTTTTGTTAGCGGTAGTAGCGAAGAATTAGCCGTTTGGCAACAAGTAGCTGCAACTTACTGGCCCGGTGCGGTAACAATGGTACTTCCCGCCAGCGATCGCGTACCCAAGGAAATTAATCTAGCAACTCATCCTAGGACTGTTGGGTTGCGCGTCCCAAATCATGAAACGGCGATCGCGATTTTGTCTCGTACAGGGGCGCTGGCGACTACTAGCGCTAATAAGTCGGGACATCCACCATTGCAAACAATGAGTGAAATTGAAGCCGAGTTTCCCGATGTTTTAACTTTATTACCTACCGCAGCATTGCAGCAGCCAGCAAGTGCGATCCCCTCTACAGTAATTAAGTGGATTGGTAACAATTGGCAGATTTTACGATTGGGAGCGGTTAAGTTAGAGTCTGCGCTCGATCTAAAAAATTAATTATGGATTTGATTAACTGGGTGTATTTAGCAACGGGGCTAGGAGTTGGGTTAGGAAGTCGTTGGTTATTCCCGCCAAAATTCGTCAGTATCCCCTCAACTAATGTCAAAACTGCTAGTTCGCAACAATTAGCTGCGCCTACCGAGGAAAACAACTTGAGCGCGGCTTTGCAGCAAACTCGATTAGCTTACTTGATGGCGCAGCAAATGAGTCAGTTTAAAGGCGGCTTTTTGGCGCGTACTTCCCACGAATTGCGATCGCCTCTGAGTAACATTATTGGTTTGCATCAGTTGATTTTGTCGGATCTATGCGACGATCGCGCAGAAGAACGCAAATTTATTGCCCAAGCTCATGAAGCGGCGTTGCAGTTAGTCAAGCTAATAGATGAAGTTTTAAATGTTGCCAGAATCGAGCATGGTAGTAATAAGTTAGAAATTCAACCCCTACAATTAAGCTTTGTTTTAGAAGAAGTTTGTAATATTACGCGGATGGTTGTAGCCAATCGCCGCCACAAGCTCCAACTATCTCCTCCGGCTTCAGAAATTTATGTATTAGCCGATCCTCGGTGGTTGCGGCAAATAATTCTTAGTCTTATGGATGCAGCTATGGTTTGTATCGAAGATGGTGGAACTTTTGAATTGTCTGTTCGGCTAGTTCCAGAAAGTAAGTTGATTCAAATTTGTATAGATGCACCCCTAGCTGTTGCTGATTGGAACGATCCGATCGATTTGATGCGATCGTCGGATCGTTCTTACTTAGAATCAATTTATCAAAGTATTGGCAGCCAAGAAGAATTATCGGCATCTACCCTAAACAAAACTCCACCAGGACTTACTTTATTACTTAATCAAACGCTCTTAGAAGTTATGCAGGGTAAATTAGAAATTGTGCCTGCACCTACCGATAGCGAACAATCTAGAGTAACGCGAATACTTATTTCTATCCCCCGATTAATTCCTGATACTGCGCTTCTTTTGACGGAATTTTAGCAATTGGCTGATTGTACAGTACCATTGTCGTGCTGGAATTAACTTCAAAACCAATTCTTTCGTAAAAGCTTTGTTGATGAGTAGTAGTTAAGAAAACTCGCTCTACTCGATTCATGCGCGGATGGCTTAAAACAGTTTCCACTAACTTGCGTCCTAATCCTGCCCCGCGATAATCTGGATGAATAACTACATCCCAAATTGCCGCACGATAAATGCCATCAGAATTAGCACGAGCAAAGCCGATCAGCTTTTGACGATCCCAAACACTAATTACTGGTTCGCTGTTTTCAATAGCGATATTTAAGTCTTCAACGGTACGCTCTTTTGCCCAAAATGCTCCTAACTTAAATAGCGCTTGCAACTGGATAAGATCGATAACCGATTTGCGATCGCAAAATTGAATATGGCTGCAATCCATAGTTTTTTGTGTAGACAAAAACTTATTGTATCTTTTAGTTTACATTTCTTCAACTACATTTACCCACCGCTAACGGGTGGAATTAACACTACTTCATCGCCATCAACTAAAAGAGTATCGGGGGAGACAAATTGCAAGTTGATTCCAAAGCGCGTGAGTTCTTGCCATTTTTTTAGTTCGGGATGCTCGGCAATTAAGCGTTCTAAAACTGCAATTGCTGGAGTTTGGGGGGGAAAGGCTAAAACCAATTCCGATTGTTGATAAGCTTCTTGATATGCCGCAAATAGCTTGACAGTGACCGTAATTACCAACGAAGACATAAACAAAAATCCTTAATAAGTAGCACGTTACCAGATTTTTTCCAGCCGCCGAAAATCTTGCTCTACTTGCGACCACAACTGACGGTTATGGGGATCGGTATTTAAGGCTTTTTTGAGAAAAATTCGGGCTTTGTCTGCTTGCTTTTGACCAATTAAGTAACTTCCCCAACGCCAGTAAGAAATAGCTTGCCAAGATTTGGTGTCCTGGTCGTGAGGCAAACGTTTTGCTAAAGCTTCTGCTAAAGCGATCGCTTTGGGAAACTTTTGGTACTTCCATAACTGCTGCAATTGCTGATGATAGT
>JAPJOW010000260.1 GCA_030826005.1 Aliterella sp. RAGGC_92 | reverse complement strand
GCTTGAGCCGACTTTAACTATAAGAGCGGGGTTTCAACCCTAGGCGGGCTAGGGGGCTTTTGCAAGAAGTCTAATAATTTTTTCCTACTTCCCCACGTAGGAGAAATTCCCTAAAACTCGGCTTCGCCAATTAATGTAAAAGCTGCCCAATCTCGCGGATTGGGATTTTGCTTCATTGTCTTTAGCATTGCCTGACGTAGCGCTTGAGCCTTGTCTTGGTTAGTTTGCATATTTTGATAAAAATTAGTCATCAAGGTAGCTGTAGACTCATCTGGCACTAGCCACAAAGACACAATTACACTCGATACCCCGGCGCTGATCCAAGAACGCGATAAGCCAATAATTCCATCCCCAGTAATTTGCCCTCGCCCGGTATTACACGCACTCATCACGACTAAATCGGCATTTAGTTTCAAGTCAAGGATTTCTTCGGCGGTAAATAAACCATTATCCTTTCCTGAAGGTGCAAGCGCGATCGCACTTCCAAGTCCCCGGCGATCGTCTAGTAAGCCATGAGTTGCTAAATGCACGATTCGAGAACTAGGTAATTTGGCAACGATCGCCGCTTTAGTAGCATTTTCCCCCGTAACTGCTTGGGTTTTTAATAGTAGCGCGATCGCTTTTGCTTCTTGTTCGGCGGCGGGCAAACTAGGTAACTGCACGGGTGGCAATCCCAGTTCTGGCGCTACTTTGGGCATAATGGGATTGCCCACAACAAGTCCTTCTCTATTTTGTCTATTTGGTTGTTTTTGCGCTTCTATACTCCGCCGATGGGTAACAGCGAGTAATTGAATTGAGGGCGATGTCAAAATGGTGTGTTGTTCGATTAAATACTTGCCGTTTGCTTGTTGCAGCGCGGGGAAAGGGACTAAAAATAAAGAGCCTTGAGGGACAAAAACTACTCGCGCTGATGGATTGGTTGGCAATTGGTCGGCGATGGGTTGAATTAGTAACTGATATAGTTGCTGTAAACTACCGCGACTTCTACTAGGGATTGCTTGACGGCTGTTATTAACTAAGCTAAATAGAGAACTATTTTTTTGCTGCCATAAAGGTTTTAAATCGCTGCGGCGAAATACTACTTCTCCTGTTGGCTTGACTACCCAAATATATAATTCCGATTCTCTAGCTTGAACTTTTCCCCCTACCTTAAATTCGTCAAACACTAAGGAATATTCTACAAGGGTGGCTTTTTGTTGCTGGGCAATTTGGCGGATTTGGTCAATATTTGGTAAAGGTACGGATTCTGCTGATTGTGGCGCTACTTTTGTTGCTAGTAATTCTAAAAACGCCCGCGCCCGTCCTCTTTCGGAAACTTCTAGGGCGGCTTCCGGCTGATTTCGGGCAATCAAAATTTGCTGCAAAATTGTATATATACCCGCTTGAGTATCAAAAATAGATACTTTATTGGCATCGCTCAAACCTGGGCGCAAAGATTCAGTTGTCGCGATCGCTTTTTCTACCGATTGTTGGGCGGATTCTAGTTTTCCGGCTTTAAATAGCGTATAGCCAATATTTGTTAAAGTTTGTCCTTCCCCGGATTTATTATTAACTTGTTGCAAAATGGTCAATGCTTGCTGATAGGATTTCAGCGCTCGGTCGTAATTACCTTGCAATCGGTCAACTTCACCAATATTATTGAGCGTTGTGCCTTCAATGGCTCGATTGCCTACCTTTCTTGTAATAGTTAAGCCTTTTTCGTAAGCCGCGATCGCCCTTGCGTAGTTTCCCTGACGGCGGTTAACTTCACCAATATTATTTAGCGTTGTTCCTATTCCCGCCTGATTTCCTACCCCTTCTAAAATGCCCAAAGCTTGTTCGTAGGTTTTAAGAGCGCGATCGTATTGCTCGTAGCGCAAGTAAATGTTGCCAATATTATTTAATACCGTTCCTTGACTAGAGCGATTACCTACCGTTTGACTGATTTTTAGGGCTTCTTGTAAAACTTTTAGCGATTGGTCGTATTGACCGATATTTTCATAAAGTAAGCCAATATTACCTAAAGTTACTGCTTCTCCGGCTTTATCTCCGATTGCTTTAACTATCTTTAGCGACTGTTCGTAGGCGGCTATCGCTTCGGCATAGCGGCTTTGACCAATATATGCCAAACCAATATTATTCAGCGTCCTGCTCTCTCCGGCGGGGCTACCAACTTGTTTATAAACCGCTAATCCTTGCTTAAAAGCTGCCAAAGCTTGCGTATATTCACCCCGGTAAGTGTGGACTAAACCCATACCCCCAAAAATTTGTCCTTCTAAGTTGGGATTACCTAGAGTTTTAGCTTTAGCTAAAGCCGCCTTGTAAGACTCCAAAGCTTGAGCGTATTGGCTTTGATTGAGGTAAACTTCCGCAATACTAGAAATCGTACTTACTTCTATAGAGCGATCGCCAATTTCTTGAGCAACTTTTAATCCTTGCTGGTAAGCCTCTAGAGCTTGGGGATAAAGACTTTGATTTGTATAAACTAAGCCCATATTAACTAGAATTTGAGCTACCCCAACTTTGTTATCATTTGCTTTAGCAATTTCTAGTGCGGGCTGATAAGTTGCTAAGGCTTGGGCGTACTCACCCTGTGCTGTATAAGTTAAGGCGATATTATTAAGGCTAATTGCTTCTAGATAGCGATTTTTAAATTCTCTGGAGAATTTTACCGCTTGTTGAAACGAATCTAGGGCTTGGGGGTATTGGCTGCGGCTGTAGTAAATTAAGCCAATATTATTTAATGTCGTTCCTACTTGAGCAGCGTTTTTAGTTTCTCTATGAATAGCCAGTGCTTGTTGCAAAGAAGTTAAAGCTCGGTCGTACTCGCCGCGATTTTGGTAGATAATGCCAATATTATTGAGGACAATTCCTTCTTCCGGCTTATTTTTAACTTCTCTAGTAATAGTTAGTGCTTGCTGATAAAAGTCTAAAGCTTGGGCGTAACTGCTTTGTCCGCGATAAGCTTCCCCAAGATTATTTAACAAAACGGCAATACTTGGCTTATCATTATTGCGACGTGCGATCGCCAAGGCTGTTTGGAAGTTAGCGATCGCGCTTGTAAATTGTCCTTTTTCTAGCTGCTCTTTCCCTGTTTGCGCTAAAGTTCCCAGTTCGTTATTGGCGACAGGAGTTGCAGTAGCTTGCGCTGGTTGAGTTGCAAGGAGCTTGAACGAATCAAAAAACCTGTTAGTATCTTGACTTAGAATCAATTTTGGATTTTTATAAACAACTATTTGCTGATACAAACGTTGCTTCACCCAATAAACTCTAACTTTATAATTGAGTTGGTTTGAGTCTACAAATTCTATTTCTTTACCAACGACACCATTTAAAGTAATTGGGCGCTCTTTTAGCAACCTACCTTTACCTACAACCCCATCGCGTACCGATTTAAGCAGTTCATCTATTTGCTGAGAATTAAAATTACCCGGAAGTTTAGGAAAATCTGCGTAGCTAACTCCGTAAGTACCACCATCTTTAGTATCGACAAAAAAGTTATGTAAAGTACCTTCTCCCGCATCCATCCCCACAGATTCCGTAGTTGCTCTAGGCGAAGAACCTGGTAATAAAACAGAAAATTCACCTTCTTTTACTGTAAATTCTTGCCACTTGAAAGAAGTAGTAACATTAGTCTGAGCTTGGACGCTAGAGTTATTGCTATTTACTACGAGCAAGGAAGAAGATAATAGTAAAGTAACGGTAATAATCGATCTACTAAATTTATGTCCATGACGGTACATGATATTACCCTTCTATGCCTTTAGTTAGAGCTTTAGTTATTTAGTTATAACTTTTAGTTGAGCCAGTTCTTAAAGATTGTCTCAAAACCGAACTGTCCCCTATCCCCCAAAATTGGAGTAAATTAGCTTATAATCCCGCAAAATTGGGTAATTTAAGGGGTAAATGCTAGTTATTTAATACTTCTGGCACATCCTCTTAAAGATAAGTACCAAACGTCTACATACATAACTGATATATTGCAAAAGCAAACGACACTTTATTAAAGCTGTGAGAGCAATTTATCCTGGAAGCTTCGATCCCATTACCCTAGGACACCTTGATATTATTGAGCGTGGCTGTAGATTATTTGAGCAGGTAATTGTCGCCGTACTGAGAAATCCTAATAAAACTCCCTTGTTTACAGTTCAAGAACGTTTAGAGCAAATTCGCCAATCTACCCTACATTTAACTAATGTAGAAGTAGACAGCTTTGAAGGTTTAACTGTAAACTATGCCCAAATGCGACAAGCCCAAGTTCTACTAAGGGGTCTACGAGCGCTTTCGGATTTTGAAGTAGAGTTGCAAATGGCGCACACTAACAACACCCTTTCTAAGGAAATAGAAACTGTATTTCTGGCAACTTCAAATGAGTATAGTTTTTTAAGTAGCAGTCAAGTCAAAGAAATTGCCAGGTTTGGTGGCTGTGTCGATCATCTTGTTCCCCAGCACGTTGCAACAGAAATCCACCGATGTCACGCAAAGAATCATCTAAAATAGACCCCGACCAAAATAATCCAAATCCCACCGTAGAACCGCCTGCTACTGGTAGCCAAAGCATGGATATTCAGCAGGAACTAAACCGCGTAGAGGAGATGGTGCTTGCTAGTCCAAATATTCCCCTCACGCGGCGCACGCTGGTAGATGAAGAACGCTTGCTAGATCAGTTAGATGTAGTGCGCGTAAATTTACCTGTAGTTTTTAAAGAAGCGGAAGCAATTGTCAAGCAAAAAAAAGAAATTATTTTACAGGCGCAATTAGAAGCAGAGCAAATTGTCGAGACGGCAAAAATTAGAGCTTCGCGGATACTAAACGAAACCGAGATTTTGCGTCAAGCTCACCAAGAGGCTACATTGCTGCAAAATCAAGTACAGCAGGAGTGCGAACTTGCTTTAGAACAAAGTCAAATAGAAATCGAACAAGCAAGGCTGCAACTAGCGCAAGAATTGGAGCAGATGCGGAATAAGGCAATATCTGAAGCTCAAGAAATTCAACAAGGAGCAGACACTTACGCCGATAATGCACTTAAAGATATCGAGCAACAGCTACAAGATATGTTGCGAGTAATTCAAAACGGACGAAAACACTTACAACCCCAAGGAAATTTGACAGATAAGCCGGAGACAAAAGGAAAAGAAAATTTTGATTTTTAATTGAAGTAATACATTTAACGATGCCACTTTGAACCATCAGCGCTATCAATAACTGTAATTCCCTGCTCTAATAATCGATCGCGAATTTGGTCAGACTTGGTAAAATCTTTCGCTTTACGCGCGATCGCTCTTTGTGCCAACAACTCTTCTATTTCCTTGTCATTCAAGCCTTCTACGCTCTCAACTTCTTCATAAGCTTCTAATCCCAACACCTCCGCCAACTTAACTAATGTTTCCCACATTGCTTGTAGCTGGGTAGGAGGTGTTACGGTTTTTCCTTGATGTACTAAAATATTGCCTTCGCGCTGCAAATCTTTGGCAATTTCAAAGAGTACCGATAAGCCGCTAGAGAAGTTAAAATCTTCATTTACCGCCGCCTGGAAGCGTTCTACAGCCTCCG
>JAPJOW010000259.1 GCA_030826005.1 Aliterella sp. RAGGC_92 | reverse complement strand
AGGTTTTACCCATAACTATTATCTGTACTTAATACAAGCGTGAATAAAGCTCTATTACAGAAATATAGGCTTTTACTAAGATGTTTTTGTGAGGCGATCGCACTAAAGTGCGATCGCTGCAAACAGAGCAGTTAAGGAAAATTAGGTACAGTAGGCGGCGTAAACGTTCGGCTAGGTATCACTTCAAACTGACTCATCATGTCATGGTCTTCGTGGTATGCGTTGTGGCAATGGAAGACAAACCTACCTGTGAAAGGGGCCCATCTACCAATAACGCGGACGTGTTCGTTCTGACCAACAAAAGCAACATCCTTTAGTCCGCGCTCGTAGGGAAAAGGCGGTTTACCATTACGGTCAAGAATCTTAAATCCATTGATTATCAGGTGAATGTGGATAGGATGCCACCAACCACCTGCTTTGTTATACAATTCCCAAATTTCAATATCACCATTAGTAGGAGTCGCATCTACTCTTTGCGTATCCCAATTTAGACCGTTAATTGACCACAATCCGCCTTGTCTTCCCCACTCAAATTTCCGAGTCCGTACAGCATTAGCTGGAACAAATTCTTGTTCCATAATTCTTTGTACATCAGGACGCAGTACTGAGGGAATTGTAGTAGTGTCCGCTTCTTGGCGCACCACGTCAAAACGCATAATGGGTGATGGGTCGCCTATATCATCCCAGATATTTTGTAGTACTATTTGAGTGCCGACGCGATACTTAGAAAAGTCAATAATGAATTCGTATCGCTCTGCTGCACTTATCCGAAAGCTTTCTACAGTCTGCGGTCTAGGCATAAGTGCAGTATCAGTCCCAATCATAATAAAGGGATCGCCCGTACTTAAGCGATAGTGATGAGCTAGTAAATCCGACCCATTCAAAACTCGGAAGCGGTACTTTTTAGTACCTACTTCCATTCTGGGCATGGGCGCGCCATTGACAAGAAAAATATTACCTGCAACGCCTTGGTTGCCTTGAACTTCATAAATCAACTGTCCGTCAGGTGCAAATAATCTATCTGCAATTACTAAGGGAATATCGTCCACGCCATAAGTTTTTGGTATGGGTAGTTGAGCTTCAACGTCATCTCTGAGAATGTATAAGCCAGTCAGCCCTCTATATAAGTGCGTCGAAGTCATGTGGAGAGCATGATCGTGATACCACATTGTGGTAGCCAAGTTTAAATTAGGATACTTATATATCTGCGATTGACCTGGTTGAATAAGGTCTACTGGGTAGCCATCGTATGTTTGTATAGTTGACTGTCCGTGCAAGTGAGTTGACACTGGATCTGGCAGTCTATTAACCTGACTGACACTTACTAGGCGATTTTTCTGGGCAATAATTGTTGGCCCGGGATAGATACCGTTAAAGCCCCAAATGCGAGTTGGTGGTAATCCTGGAATAATCTGCTGATTTGCTTCTTGTTGGACGAGAGTGTAGTAATCCGTTGTAGCATCTCTGCGCGTAGGTTGAAGTACCGGAGGAATGGGAAGCTTAACTTGAAAGGGGGGTGGTGGTTCGATGGGTTCAGCAATAGGATCTTGAGGAAAATTGCCTCCTTCATAAATATCTTTTCCCCACGTACGCTGTGCAAGCCCTATAGGTAGCAAAAGCCCACCGCCTGCTATTGCACCTAGTTTAAGTAACTCTCGTCTATTGAGTCCCACTTTTTTCTCCTCATTACCCTTGTGTTGCGTACTTAACTATTTGTACTTGCGTCAGAAGGCATTAATTTTTCTCCCTGTTTGTTAAACTCGGATTGCAGCTTAATTTCAGGTGTTCAAAAAATCAAAAATATCTAAGTTTGTTAAGCTCATATATTTTGACAACTAAATCGGCATAAAGTGTCTAAGTTATGTCTAAGCTATGTCTGATTTAACATAGGTAAAAGGTTTACAATGGCAGCGATCGCCAAAATGTAAAAATAACTACCTAAAATAGCTGTCGCCGGGATTAATTAAGTGCAGAATTGCCCGCGTTTGCAGCAAATTAAGAATAGACCTATTTAGGAGTGTATTAACCCTCAAGCCAATAGGAGACACTTGGGTGTATGGAGCGATCGCTACAAAACCTATACAGTTATCCTTACAGCAACTAAGTCAGACAATTATTACTACGACATATCTATACTTCATCGCCGCCAAATTTTAATTGTTTTGTCTTTACTGCTAGTAACTAAAGTATCCCCTGTCCGGCTGCTGGCAATTGATAGCACCCAATCAGTATGACTTGAAAGCTTGTGCAGCAATTTACCTGTCTGCAAAGACCAAATATTGATACACTTATCTACCCCCGCACTCGCAATTTTGTTATCTAAAGTAAAAGCAACCGCCACCACTCTACCTTTATGACCTTGCAGAGTGTGAATTAATTTGCCCGTTTGTACCTGCCAAACTTTGATAGTTTTGTCCCAACTGCTACTTGCAAGCTGCTGTCCATCTTGACTAAAAACTACAAATCTTACCGAGTCGGAATGTCCTGCTAAAGTGCGGAGCAATTTGCCACTTTGCAAATCCCAAATTTTGATCGTGCGATCGCTTCCGGCGGTGGCAAAAGTTTTTTCATCAGGACTCAAAGCTACGGAAAATACTTGCCCCGAATGACCGTACAAAATTCGCCGCAACTGCCCGGTGTGCAGATTCCAGACTTTGATCGTGTCGTCTTGACTGCCGCTAACTAAAGTTTTACCATCATTGCTAATTGCTACCGACCAAACCGTACTTGTATGCCCGGTAAGAGTGCGAATTAGTTTACCTGTTTGCAAATTCCACAGCGCGATCGTGCGATCGCCGCTACTACTTGCTAGAGTTTTGCCATCACCGCTAATTGCCAAACTCCTGACTGTGTCTGTATGTCCAATCAATGTATGGCGCAACTTGCCACTGGGGAAATCCCAGACTTTAATTGTTTTATCTTCGCTGCCACTAACTAATGTTTTACCGTTAGAACTAAGTGCTACTGACCATACGGAATCTGAGTGTCCGGTGAGAGTGTTTGTAAGTTTAAACTTAGGGGCTTGTTCTATGGGCGTTACTTCTTGCACGATCGCGCGATGGGGTAACTTTTGCCAGTAATAATAACTGCTAAGGGCGATCGCAAGTAAAGTGCTACCAGCTATTAACCAAAACTTAGGCTGATAAAACGGTATATTACGCCAATGCGTCATCTTATTTAGTACCGTAGTTGCCCAGGGGGGGTTAAGAGTAGTTGTACTATTAACTGGTTGAAGTTCGGTAAAATCTGGTGTGGTATCTTGTCCGTAAAAATCACTTGCTTTTACACCTAGCACCGCTTCTTGCAGCGCTTGACTCAACTGTTTTACTGAAGCGAAACGGTTTAAAGGGGATTTTTCCAAGCACCGCATGACAACTTGCTCTAATTGAGGCGTTAAATATTCGCACCCCGGTTGTTGTCGTAAAGGCTGGGGCGTTTGAGAGGTATGGGCTGCGGCCCAAGTTTCGCCACTAACTTTTTTATTTTCTGCTGTAAAGCCAAATGGATCGATTCCCGCCAGCATCTCGTACAGCATCACGCCTAAACTATAAATATCTGCCCGCTCATCTAAGGTTGAAATTACTCCTAGTTGCTCTGGTGCGGCGTAGCGACAAGTACCTAAAAATATAGTCGTGCTATTAGTGTATTCTGTCTGCAAGCTGCGAATTTTGGCAACGCCAAAGTCAATAATTTTTACCAATTCGCCTAATGCTGTCGGTACAAGCAAAATATTATCTGGCTTTAAATCGCGGTGAATTACTTTAATTTTTTCTCTCGGTTGTGTCGTGCCATTTCCATAAGTAATTCCTGTATGGGCTAAGTGTAAACCAGCACAAATTTGAGTGATAATACTGCAAGTTTTATCTACCGACAAGCGCGGTTGTTGTTTTAGCCTTTCTCCTAAGGTTTCGCCTAGCAAGTACTCCATGACATAAAAAGGATAGCCATTAGAAGTTATGCCATAATCTCTAACTTGAACTATATGCTGGCTTTTGAGGGCGGCACAAATTGCAAATTCTCGCTCGAATCGCTCTTTTATTTCTTCGGTTTTAGCTAAAGACTCTTTTAGAAGTTTTAACGCTACCAACTGTCCTAAGCGCGTATCGGTGGCTAAAAAAACTTCTCCCATTCCACCGCCGCCCAAACGCTTTTCTAAACGGTAACGTTGGCGCTCGTCAACGTACCGTCCAATCCACGAATTTTGCTGAGGCAGATAGTTCATTGAGTTGCTGTAAATTAAATCCTTTGAAGCTTACAAGTAAGTTTATTTTTCGATCCAAGCTAAACTTTGGCTAGTAAATCTATTCCTTTTACTAGATGCCGAGCAACTAAAACTCAATTGCTGAAGTTTACCCTTATTGGTTTTTGCTAGGAAACTACGACCAAATTTTCATCAAACTACCCGCAATAACTTTCATATCTTCCATCTTAAAACACGCTATGGATATTAGAGATTGATTGCAAAAGCAAGGTAAATGTACGATTTTATACAATCTCTTTAGCTGTTAAATTGGTTGTCATAGTTTGAGATTTTGGAAAATTGCTGTAAATATTGCCAGCAAAACCTATTTTAAGCGATCGCTATATTTATGGGAAAGTTAAGTATTTTCTACCTACAAGCAATTGTAATTAAGAAGACATAATAGATTTAAAGCGATCGCGATCGACAAACAATATATTTATATTTTTTAACTATTTTCTCAAAGTAGGTTAATAAATGCTAGAAGCAGACACAGTATTACAAAGTCGCTATCAATTAAAGCAAAAGTTAGGTGATAGTACCGCCCGTCAAACCTGGTTAGCAATAGATTCAGCATCGCCCGATAAACAGCAGGTTGTAATCAAACTATTAGCTTTTGGCGGACAAATCCAATGGGAGAATCTTAAATTATTTGAGCGCGAAGCTCAGGTACTTAAGCAGTTAAATCATTCTTATATACCCAAATATAGAGATTATTTTTGCATAGACGATCGCTTATTGTGGTTTGCGCTAGTAGAAGACTATATTCCCGGTACTTCTTTAAAAGAATTGCTCAATCAAAAACAAAGGTTTACTGAAGAAACAACTCGTAAAATAGCCATTGATATTTTAAATATTTTGCAGTATTTGCATCAACTCAATCCCCCAGTATTGCATAGAGATATCAAACCTAGTAATTTAATTTTGGGAGAAAACGAACAAGTTTATTTAGTAGACTTTGGCGCAGTACAAGACAGCGCCGCCAAAGAAGGAGGAACATTTACAGTAGTTGGAACTTATGGCTATACACCAATTGAACAGTTTGGTGGTAGAGCAGTTCGCGCCTCAGATTTGTACGCATTGGGAGCAACTTTGATTCATTTATTAACAGGTGTTGCTCCGGCGGATTTACCTCAAAAAGATTTTCGGATTCACTTTAGCGACAAAGTAAGTGTTAGCTCTGGTTTTGTACATTGGCTTGAGCAACTGACACAGCCAGATTTAAACAGAAGATTTGTTAGTGTTGCTCAAGCTCTCGATGCTTTATTCAATCCTTCACCAAAAAACCAAAGCAAGTTGAGGCAGCAATCATTTTACT
>JAPJOW010000258.1 GCA_030826005.1 Aliterella sp. RAGGC_92 | reverse complement strand
TTTTATGCTTGATTATAATTTAACATCAAAAATCTACTTGTTAATAACTACTCACTCTTATCATTTTGCCTAGGTATTAGTGAAATTGTATTTGTTAATAAATGGATGTTTATGATGTATTTTTATATTGATTGTAATAATTTGTAACTTGGCTAGATAAATCTTTCATTGCCTATAAAATTTCTTGCTGTGATAGTTAACTGAGTAACTTGAGCTTAAAATTTAAGTCTTCTCTAAGCTAGCTATAAAAAGTGGAAAAGTAGGGGAAAATTAGCGATCGCGCTCTCGACTCACTAAGACCCATCAACTAAGTATAGTGGCGATCGCTATCCATAGCCGAGCCAAAAATTATTCAGATATACAAGTATTAATACTTGTATTGCCATCGAACTTTAGAGAAGGCGTAGGTCGTGAGAACCTGATGCTTCCTAAGCTAGAGCGCAAATGTAGAAAAATAGGGCAGGGAGGACGCTAGATAAACTACCTGTCACGAGCAAAACTGTTGCGCCAACATAGAAAGGCAAGCCCCAAACTCAAAATATGTCTAGTTCGAGACGTTACCTCAAGAGCTATATTGTTGCTCTTACCGCCGTTGCCACCGCTTATCTGTTAACAGAACTAATTTGGTGGACGATTCAACCCCATCTGTACCCACTATTTTTGGCAGCAGTGATGGTGAGTTCTTGGTATGGCGGTAGAGGAGCAGGATTGTTTGCCATTACCTTGTCTATTTTACTGTGTGCCTACTTCTTTATTCCCCCATTTTACTCGCTGGCAGTTGCTCAAAATAGTATCGATGGGTTACTCCAGTTTGTATTAGTGGCGCTACTAATTAGTTGCCTCAATTCAAGGCTGCGCTCTACTCAACAACAAGCCGAACGTAATGCACAAGAAGCTCAACGCAATTATCAGGAGCTACGCCAAAGCCAAGAAAACGTGCGCCTTGGCGAAGAACGCTACCGTCTGTTAGTAGAGGGCGTTACAGACTATGCCATCTTTATGCTAGATCCGAGCGGTAATTTTTCTAGTTGGAATACTGGTTCGGAGCGGATGCTAGGCTACTGTGAAGCAGAAATTATTGGTCAACCTTTTGAACGGATTTTTACGCCAGAAGCGATCGCCGAAGGTTTACCTACACGAGTGCTACAAATAGCGATCGCTGAAGGTTTTTCTAGAGAGAATCGCTGGCACATTCGCAAGGATGGAACGTACTTTTGGACTCATTGTATTATCACCACCTTGCGAAATGAAAAGGGCAATCTGCGGGGCTTTGCCAAGATTATGCAAGACATTACCCAACGTAAACTAGCTGAAGAAGAACGAGAGCAACTACTACTACGGGAACAAGCTGCTCGTGCTGTAGCAGAAGCAGCCAATCGTGCCAAAGATGATTTTTTAGCTGTGGTTTCTCATGAATTGCGTACCCCGATGACAGCAATTATTGGTTGGGCTGGAATGTTGAAGTCGGGTATGCTAGACCTCAAGCGAGCAACTCTAGCAATGGAGACAATCGATCGTAACGCTAACTTGCAAATGCAACTGATTGAAGATTTACTTGATATTTCCCGCATTGTTAGAGGAGATATTGCACTCAATCTTGATAGGGTTGATTTAGCTGGAGTCATTGCCGCAGCGATTGAAGTCGTACAACCAATCGCTAATAAGAAAACAATCGACCTAGAGTTTGTACGGCAGCCAAAAGTTGAAACGCAAGAACAGCAAAAAGAGGAATTACTCATTTGGGGAGACTCAGAGCGCTTACAACAAGTAGTGTGGAATCTACTTGCTAATGCAGTTAAATTTACTCCTGAAGGGGGAAAGGTAGTAGTCAGACTGTCGATTTATAAGAGTTCATCTTTAGTAACTAATAGCGCTCGACAGTTAGCACTTAACAATGAACGATCGCTCGCTACCAAATTTGCTCAAATCCAAGTCAGCGATACAGGCATAGGTATTAGTGCTGAATTTATCCCCTATGTTTTCGATCGCTTCCGTCAAGCAGATAGTACGAGTGTTAGATCCCATAAAGGGCTAGGTTTAGGTTTGGCGATCGCTCGTCATTTAGTTGAACTTCACGGCGGTACTATTAGAGTAGAAAGTCCTGGCAAGGGTCAAGGTGCTACATTTACAATCGAACTCCCTGTCCTAGCAAGAACATATAGGGCAGGAAAAGACAATCCCCTCCCCAGCCTCCAACCACTTGCAGCCCCTTCTCTTGGTGGCTTGCGAGTATTAGTAGTAGATGATGAAGCTGATACTAGGCAGTGGATCGCAGTTGTACTTGAAAAGACAGGTGCAGAAGTCATTGCAGTTGCTTCAGTTATTGAGGCACTTGAGGCAATAAAACAACAAAGACTGGATATATTAGTCAGCGATATTGGGATGCCAGGAGAGAACGGCTACACGCTGATGCGTAAAATTAGAGAACTGAAACCCCAAATAGGCAGCACTATTCCTGCCGTAGCATTGACAGGATATGCCAGAGAAGAAGATTATGCAGAAGCAATAGCCGCAGGTTTTCAGCTTCACGTTGCTAAACCAATTAGGGCTGCGGAATTAGTTGCAGTTGTCGCTAGTTTAGCTAAAATGGCTGGAAAACTTTGATTTCAGTAATTTTAGCTTGATACACACTTTCGATAGATGTTTGATGTTCCTAGAAAAAAGTATGAGTGATGCTAGAGGATTTGCTACTGTCACCAACACTTTCTTTAGGAGTAGGCGATCGCCATGAAAATTCTCATAGTCGAGGATGATGATTCTCTAGCTCAAGTTGTTGCTGCAATGCTCCAACAGCAACGATCTCTTGTCGATATTGCTGTTGATGGTCAAGAAGGTTGGGAACTAGCCACAGCATTTAGCTACGATCTAATTTTGCTCGATGTAATGTTGCCAAAGCTAGATGGCGTGAGTTTGTGTAGGCAATTGCGGCAAAAAGGCGAACAAACACCAATTTTGATGCTGACTGCAAAAGAGGCAAGTACTGATAAGGTTTTAGGGTTAGATGCAGGCGCAGATGATTATGTTGTCAAACCCTTTGATTTTCCTGAATTAATTGCTCGGATTCGTGCTTTGCTGAGGCGCGGTAGCACTACTTTACCACCAGTATTAGAATGGGGCGCTGTACGTCTCGATCCTAGTAACTGTGAGGTGGCATACGGGCGACAACTTTTGCATCTAACTCCTAGAGAGTACACGCTGTTAGAACTATTTTTACGCAACGTTCGACGTACATTTAGTCGCAGCGAGATTGTCGATCGCTTATGGAATTTAGAAGACCCACCTCAAGAAGATACGATCAAGTCTTATATCAAAAGTCTGCGTCACAAACTTAAAGCCGCAGGCGCACCGTCTGATTTCATTGAGACAGTTTACGGGCTAGGTTATCGCCTCAAACCTTTACAGGAAGAAACTTTTGCTCTAGAACCAACTGCCTCAGATTTAGATGAGATGCAACGAGAAATTTTGTCCGCAGTAGCCAAGTTTAGGGAAGTTTTTACCGCAGGGATGGGCGATCGCCTAGCAGTGTTAAAACAGGCAGTAGCAGCTTTGAGTCGTGGGACGCTTAGTAATGAGCTACGACAACAGGCTGGGCGAGAAGCTCACAAACTAGCAGGCTCCTTAGGTAGTTTTGGTTTTGCTCAAGCTTCGCAGTTAGCTCAAGAGATTGAGACATTGTTAGAAGCCAAAGATAGCAGAAATACACATGACCTGCGCCTGGGTCAGCTTTTAGAAAAGTTGGAGGAGCAAACAAAACAAACTACAGACGAGGCAGATTTGAGTAAATTATTTCTCAGTTAACAACTATTTTTATTCCTCCCCTAGTTTTCCACCATTAAACTTTAACCTCAAGAATATAGCAAGTTAATTATTTGATGCTATCGAGAAAGTTTGAGGTTGGAGTTATGTTTGATTTTCAATTTATCAAACATAATTCCAACTTAAATAACACAATAGAAAGGCAATTTTTATGAATAGATTGTTTAGTCAGTCGTCTTTAAGCGCCGCCTTAATAGCTGTTGGAGTATCAGTTGGTGCTACAAGTTTTATAGCGATTTCTGCCTCTGCTATTGCTCAACAGCCTCCTGCTTCTCCATCGCCCACTCCCAGCACAACGACGAACTTTTCAGATGTTGAAGCTGGCTACTGGGCGCAACCATTTATTCAAGCCCTAGCTGCAAAGAACATCATAACTGGCTTTCCTGATGGTACATTCAAACCAAATGAGCCTGTAGACCGCGCTGAATTTGCGGCAATGATCCAAAAAGCTTTCAACCAAAAACCAGTTCGGCAGGTGGGTGTTAGTGCATTTAAAGATGTTCCTGCTGACTACTGGGCAGCATCCGCAATTGAGGAAGCTTATAAAACCGGATTTATGTCAGGCTTTCCTGGTGCTTTATTTCTCCCAAACGAGCCAATTCCCAAAGTACAGGCGATCGTTGCTCTGACTAACGGTTTGGGTTTGGCTCCTCGCGGTTCTGCCTCAGATATTAACCGAAGCTACTACCTAGATGCTGGACTAATTCCCATCTATGCCATCAATAATGTAGCCGCAGCAACCCAGGCTAATGCTGTCGTCAATTATCCAAATGTAAGAGTGCTGAATCCACTTATGCCGTTAACAAGGGCGGAAGCGGCAGCGCACTTATATCAAGCCTTAGTGCGCTTGGGACAAGTGCAGCCCCTTGCTAGTAATGTGGCAGCAACTAACTATATTGTGCGACGCACCAATGATGTCAGTCAACCTACTCCAAATGCTCAAACTTCCAGTCCAGTAGCTGCTAGCAATTTAGTTGCAGTAGCATCATCAAATCAATCTTTTTCCACGCTGACTTCTTTATTAAAAGCTACAGGACTAGCAGAAAGTTTGCAAAGACGAGGGCCATTTACAATTTTTGCCCCCACCGATCAGGCCTTTGCGGCTCTACCCCAAGGAACTTTGCAAAAGTTGCAGAGCCAGAAAATAGTGCAGCCCTGCTGCGAATTTTAATGTATCACGTTCTAGGCAGCAAACATCTAGCGAACTCTCGGCTGGAGAATTGAAAACCCTTGCCAATAGCCCTGTAAATATTCAAATCGATCCGGCTCAAAATCAAATTTCAGTTAATGATGCCAGAGTAGTTCAACCAAATATCCAAGCTAGCAATGGAGTCATCCATGCAATAAACGAAGTTCTCCTACCACCCAACCTGAACCTGAGTCAGTTGAAGTAGTTTTGGTAGTGACGAACGATGCAAAGTTTGTATGATTGCAAGCAATATATTACCGGAGTTAAACGAGCAGTTAGCAGTAGGGAAATGATTCTTAGAAAGACTCCTTAAGGCTGTTTTGTCGTAATTTGCATTAGCAACCTTTAGAAGTGACATAATTCACAAACTTTTTATCTTTGCCTAATATCAGAGAGTAAATCGTATGCATACTAGCAATGCATTAGGAAATATGGCAGTCCAGAGAAATCTTCATAGAAAAGCTGACGACTTAGGAAGCTTGCATAAAACAACTTTGAAGGATTTTTTATAGATAAAATTAGTGCTATCTAAGCAGTAAGCAGCTAATTACATAGCTTGCTTGCATTTATAAAAGGTGAATACTAATGCTACATC
>JAPJOW010000257.1:1860-5606 GCA_030826005.1 Aliterella sp. RAGGC_92 | reverse complement strand
TACTATTTCATTCACCTCTATTTGTATTATGGGTGATTTGCCGAACATGATATAATGGGGCAGAATTTACTAAAACCTCAACATCAAAATACGGCGTTCCGACAGTTTTGTCGCCGCAGACCAAGAAAATAGAGCAACTTCTGTGCTTTTTAATTTCCTACCGCTAATCGTCAATTGCCGCAAACAGGCGATCGCGGGCAATTGGTAAAATGCTCTGCGTTCTTTTTTCTTCTAGTCCTGGACGGTATTGCAACCAGGCAAACATAGCTGCCGTACCGAGAAAAATCAAAGTAATGGCTGCTACTAGCTGAAGCATGATGCTGTAACGCATAATTTGTTAATTTGGTTAAACAAGGTTGTAATGTTCTAGGTGGACGTTCGTAACAGGCACTCCCAATTCGTGCAAGGCTGCCTCTACCTGCTCCATCATTTTTGGTACAGCGCAGATAAAGTAGTTACGAGTTGCCGGACGCTTAGGGATATAGCGTTGCAGCAATTTCTTATCGACGTAGCCCCTCTCCCCTGACCAATCTGCTGATGGTTCTCGCAGCACGTGGACGACAGTGAGGTCTAATTTACCTTTTAAAGCCTCAATTTCTTCTCGATAAGTAATGTCTTCCCAAGACTTACTAGAGTAAATCAGTAGTAAAGGGCGTTCGTCTTCGCGTTCCGCCAAGGTGACAAGCATACTCATAATCGGTGTAATACCTATACCGCCAGCAATCATGACAAATCCGGCGGTATTCTCATAGCGGTCTGTGGTAAAAACTCCATAAGGGCCGTCAAGGTAGGCTTTAGTGCCTGGTTTTACATCTTTGATAGTGTTAGTAAAGTCTCCCACAGCCTTAATACCAAACTCTAAGCGTTCTGGATGGGTAGCACTAGAAGCGATAGAAAAAGGGTGTTCTCTCATCCGAAATGGGGAGATTTGCAAAGTTATCCATGCAAATTGACCTGGCTGGAAATTTAGCCCGTCATGGCTTCTCGGTCGCAAAACTAGATTCCAGACATTGCCTCGTTGGGGAATTACAGTTTCTACCAAATAAGGTTTTTTGAGCATGAACCAGGGCTTGAGCAAGCGGACGTATAATAGCAGCCACAGCGCCACTGCCGCCATTCCAATCCGAATGATTTGCTTCCAAAATAGTCCCAAGTAGTTGCTTACACCTAAAGCATGACCTAAACCAAAACCAACGGCGATCGCTGCTAGGATGCCATGAGCCAGCCGCCAAGGTTCGTAGGGTATGTTCAGGCGTTTGCGCCAAATTGAGGTCCCAACCAGCACTAATTAGCGCCAATGTAGCTATTACTGCTGCCCTAGCCCTCCAAGGAGCTTGAAAGAAATTTAGTAGTTGCAGTGTTTCTGGGTTGTCAACAAACAAAATTAATGGATGAATCAGGATGAAAAAGAAGGCAACTACTGAGGTATAGCGATGAAATTGCAAAATTAAGTCAATTCCGTAGGAAGCTTCAATGCGGTTGATTCGAGCCGTTAAAGCAAATTGCATTGCCATCATTGCCAACCCGATGAACCCAAGGGCAACAGAAAACTCTAGCCAAAAACTCCGTCCTGCATTTGCTGTGGGAGGGTATAAAAGCAGGATCGGTAAGGGTAAAAGAATAATTCCTAAATATATCGCTATCCAAGACATCCCGATAACTATGGGATTTTGCATTAGTAGACTTTTCATATTGCGATCGCCTTCTAATTTTGCTGGGTTAATAAAACTTGCTTTAGCTTTAGCCCGATTATTCAGGCTGCACTACAATCTAAGTGCGACAAGCAAGTTAAATAGTAGAGAGTTAATCACACTCAAAGCGATCGCCCCAATTAAAGCGCTCCAAATTCCATAACGCAAGCGAAACCCTGGAACTATTGCTGCCGCTAATCCAAAGATAATTGCATTCAAGACGAATAAAAATAGCCCAAACGTTAGGAAAATCAAGGGAAAGGTAAAAAACCCTAGGATCGGGCGTAATACTGCATTCAAAATTCCAAAGACTACTGCTGATATCGCTGCTTTACCAAAACTGTCAATTTCTACCCCTATCGGTAGTCGAGAAATAATCAAAAAACTAATTGTAGTAACTAACCAAGAAACAAGCAGTCCCATCATGGCAAAAACTCCTAATAATGAGCTTGTCTTTCTAGCATTGACGACAAATGTTACTGAAAAGTGATAGCACTTAACTAAGTTATTAGCAAAATTAGCGCTTTACGTTGTGTCAACATACTTAAGTAAAGCTAACCATATCTAAAATTAAAACATCTACTAAAAGTTAGAACTTGTTGCAGGTTCGCTTTTAACTTCTTCAATTTCTCCAACTTCAAAAATTAAGGTGAATTTTTGACCTATTTCTTTTTCTAAAAATTCTTCTAAAAGCATTACTTGTCTTGGGGTTACAGGTTCTTTACTGCGAACGCTCAAACGGACTTGAGGCGGGTTAGAGAACCAATTAACATCGCTGTTAAGTAATACCACACGCTGCAATGTAACAGTTCGATTTAGCAGTGCTTGTCTAAGACTAGCTTCAAGCTGAGATTGTCTAATTAATCTAAAAAAACCTGCGCCCAATGGAACGAGCAGTATGCTAGTTAAAGCCAGCGTCCAGAAAAAGGCTTTACGCGCACGCTGAAATGAAGTGCAACCCGTAATTAAAAATGTCAGCATACAAGAGAGAGTAATGCCCAACAAATTTGTTAAATAAAGCACCGTTGCACCCAAACTAAGCGCCCAATTAGCGTGGGCTAAACCCAAACCAACAACACAAATTGGTGGCATCAGCGCAACAGCGATCGCCGTTCCGGCTAAACTTTCAGAAATCTTTGGCTGTACTTTTGCAAAACCACTGATTCCCCCAGCAGCGATCGCTATACCTAAGTCTAGTAAAGTGGGCGCTGAACGGCTGATAATCTCGCTACCAAACACGGGAAGGCTTACTAAATAGCCGATAAAAAAAGCTAAGGTAATTGCCAAAAACGTTCCCACTAAGATTGCAATTAACCCTTTACGAAAAAGGCTAACATTGCCTTCTAACGCTCCAAATGCTACCCCGCGAATTGGCAACATTAACGGAGCAATAATCATCGCCCCAATAATTACAGCCACGCTATTAGAAAGCAGTCCTAATGTAGCAATTACACAAGAACCTAGAATCAGCACGAGGTAAGTAATACTTATGCTTGATTCTTCTGCCAATCCTCGGCGCATTTCCTCTACTTGCTGTGGCGGAACTTTTTTGTTTCTTAAGTCGTTAAATCGATAGCGTATATTGTCAATTTTTAACAAGCTGCTATTCCTTATTTTTAGTTAAAAGAAGGCAGTGGCTATAAGAAAAGGTGTTTTAATACCGTATGCCCAAACGAATATAAACACCCAAGTTTATTGATAAAAATTTATCTTATAGCGATCGCCTGTTGCCTACAGCTTCAAATTTTAGGCTTTATTTCTCCTTGATAAACGCCTTTGTCCTGAGTTAGTAGTTACACTACCTAAAAAATGTAAAACATTACCAACAGTATTATCAACGCTAGTTGGCGATGAGCTACTTAAATTGCGTAATCCGTGTAAATCAAGGAAACTAAAACCTACTTTAGAAAAGAAAGGAATTAAACAAAATAGAAATGTATCAACTGTTTGATTAAATACCCCAAAACCCGAAGGACCAAGAATCCACACAGTTGGATAACAAATCCACAGCACCGTGAAATAGGTGGTTATGCGATCGTAAAAGCTTGATAATTC
>JAPJOW010000257.1:0-1760 GCA_030826005.1 Aliterella sp. RAGGC_92 | reverse complement strand
TGCGGTAAAGTCATTGATAGATAAGCTAAACCCGACCAGATAGGAATAAAGGCGGCAACTAAATATTCGTATCGTGGAACGCCGCGCGGGTTTCTCCCTAGCAATATAAAGTGAGTAGCACCGATCGCCATGCCAATAATGTATAGCCAATGAAATAAAGCCTCTAAATCCATAATTTACCTCACGTTCGGTTTAAGATTGGACATTTTTAGAGAATAGGAAGTTAAGTCTACTTATCAGTCCAATTTGCATCTGGCTATTCGTTTTTCTAAATAAATCATTGGGACAGTTTGCTTCCTCTCTACCTCTAGAGTGAATTAAATATTGATTTTGCAGGTAATTTGAAATACAAATAATTTTTCAAGCATTTAAAACCTCGAACTTTTTTGAGTTTCTATTAAAATAAAAACTTTCAGTTAAAGGACAAAACACTTCGCGAAGTTTACAGCTTCAATTTTAGTATTTCTAATTGAGTTCAACTTAACTTAAATAAGTCTATTTTTAGCATCGATCGCAAAAGTGATGAAAAAATGACAGCTTTTATCACTTTCTAGTCACATTTGTCTCCAAAACTAAAGTTAGGTAGAGACTTTTACGATCGCATAACACTATCGCATCCGCTTTAGTTTTGGAATTGCCCTACTATACCCTCTCGGAGCGAACAATATGACAGCAACCGCAGCCAAAAAATTGCTGGAATCTCAATGGCATCATTTGTCAGTAGAGGAAGTTACTCGACATTTAGAGAGCGATTTAGAATCGGGCTTGACTTCTAACGAGGCGGTACAGCGCCAACAGCGCTTTGGTGCTAACGAACTTAAGAGTAAACCAGGAAAAAGCCCTTGGCTGCGATTTATCCTCCAATTTAATCAACCTTTACTATACATACTGCTGATAGCTGGAGCAATCAAAGCATTTCTCGGTTCGTGGGCAAATGCGTGGGTAATTTGGGGTGTTACAGTCATTAATGCCATCATCGGTTACGTGCAAGAAGCAAAAGCAGAAAGTGCGATCGCCGCCTTAGCTTCCTCTGTCACTACTGATGCAAATATCATTCGCAACGGGCAAAAAGTACGAGTTTCTTCCACAGAGTTAGTTCCAGGGGATATAGTGCTGCTCGCCTCTGGAGACAAAGTACCAGCAGATTTGCGCCTAATTAAAGTACGCAACTTGCAAGTCAATGAATCAGCGCTTACAGGTGAATCGATTGCCGTAGAAAAGATCGCTCAATCGCTCAATCTGGACGCACCACTAGCAGAACGGATTAATATGGCTTATGCTGGCAGTTTTGTGACGTTTGGTACTGGTAGGGGCATTGTTGTTGCTACTGGAGATGCTACTGAAACCGGAAAGATATCTCAGTTAATAGATCGACAAACCAATCTAACAACGCCACTAACTCGAAAATTTGATAAATTCAGTCGCAAGTTGCTGTACGTCATTTTAGGGGTAGCCGCATTCACATTTGCGGTGGGGCTGGGTTACGGCAACTCTTGGGTAGCGATGTTTGAGGCGGCTGTAGCTTTGGCTGTGAGTGCAATCCCTGAAGGATTACCAGCCGTAGTCACAGTAACGCTGGCGATTGGCGTGTCCCGGATGGCTCGTCGTCATGCAATTGTGCGTAAGTTACCCGCCGTCGAAACCTTGGGTGGTGCTACGGTTATCTGTTCTGATAAAACTGGGACATTGACAGAAAATCAGATGACAGTACAAGCGATTTATGCAGGAGGCGATCGCTATACAGTTACAGGAAGCGGCTA
>JAPJOW010000256.1 GCA_030826005.1 Aliterella sp. RAGGC_92 | reverse complement strand
CACATAAGATAAACAAATAAGTTACGCCTGAATAAGTAAAGCAACACGTAACAAAAAGTTAACGCCAAAAATTAAGTGTAAGCAACAGTATTAGCGGCGATCGCTGTATTATGTGCGAAATATCGCTTAAAACAACAAAATTTAGCTGATTTAGCGGATTACATTAGCGCAACGATCGCTAATATTTCGCAAGATTAGTTAGTCAAACTTGTTAGCAAGCTGTGGAAATTGGGAATACTGCTTAACAAGCAATCAGACTTGGATGCCAACAGCAAGAAACATGAGAATCTCTATCAACTATCCGCTCGCTAAACCGCAACAGTGGTTAATGCCGATCGTGCTAATTTTGCTAGGCGGCTTGGGTAGTAAAAACACGCAAGCGATCGCTGATGGAGTCAAGCCGAGCGCAACTCCTCCGGTACTACTAGGTTTATATGCTCCTAATTATTTAGGAGATCAAGGAGTTATTGATAACCAATTGCGCCAAGTAGATAATTGGGCGGGAAAGCGCCATGCGATCGCTGGCTTTTTTATGGATATTGAAGACTCCAACCCGTCTTACAATATCGGTCAGCGCTTGGAAAGGTTGCGCCAAAATGGTTATACAGCTTTTATCAATCTCGATTCTACGCGATCGGCAAGTTCAATTGCGAGAGGAGATACAGATAAATCCTTGCAAAAATTGGCTCAAGCTTACGCCCAATGGTCAAAACAAGGCAAAGGACGGATAGCATTTATCGCTCCTTTCCAAGAAATGAACATACCTGGTGAAACTTACAGCCAAGATCCGCAAAATTTCAAACTTGCTTATCAGCGCATTCAACAAATATTTCAACAAGCAGGTGTCGCCCCTAACTCTGTGCGTTGGGTATTTGCGCCCAATGGTTGGAGTCAAACCCAAGAACATCGCTTTGAAAACTATTATCCCAGCAACGCTCAAGTAGATGTAGTCGCTTTTAGCGCGTACAACTGGGGATACTGTGCAAATTCTAGCTGGAAACACTGGAGTAGTCCCCAAGAAGTTTACGAGCCTTATATTGCGAGAATGCGATCGCTTGCTCCTAATAAGCCGATTTTTATTGCTCAAACAGCTACTACCAGCAACACCCAAAGCGGACAGCAAAGTAGCGCCAAAGACCAGTGGTTTCGCGACTCTTATACTTATCTCGCCAATAACGGCGTAAGAGCTATTTTGTATTTCAACATCAATAAAGAATGCGATTGGGCATTGTATAGCGGTGTTAGCAAATCTGTTGGCTATCAACAAGCAGTAGCCAATCCTGCTTTTAGATATGTATCGCCTGCGGATTTAGCGCGAATGAATCTTGTTAGATAAATTTTTTAGATAGTAATGATATCAATAACCGCCGCAGTCCTACATTCGGCATTGTATGCAGCCACAAATCAGCAAATCCCGGTTTGTTTAAGCAAGCAATGTCCCCCAGTCAGTAACTCTACTAGACCTCTTGTACGAATCCAAGTTCGCCCCCTAAATCCCCCAAACCTGGGGGACTTGAGATCCAGTTCCCCCCAAAATTGGGGGGCAAAAGATTATTCACTGAAGAAATCTCCTTTGATAATTGCTGCTCCCGATAACTTTAGCCCAGTCAGATCGCCAGAGCCTAAGATCGAGCGGATACCTTTACCTAAGCCGATTGCGCCGCCTAAACCCGCACCGCAACAATCCGCACCACCCAAACAGCAAACTCCAGAAATAACTACTCCAGAACGTGTAAATACACCACGCTTAACTAAAGAAGCAGACAAAATTGCGGCTTTAAAAGCTTGGAAGTATTTTGAACGCAATTGGAACGAGCAAACAGGCTTGGTAAATTCCGTTGATAACTTACCTTGGACGACAATGTGGGATCAAGGTAGTGCATTACTTGGGATTCATGCTGCGAGGCAATTAGGTTTAATAACTGCTGATAGATTTAACCAACGCCTGAATACTATGTTGCAGACGTTGGAAAAGTTGCCCTTACCTGCAACAAAGTTGCCCAACAAAGCTTATAGCACTCATACAGCCCAAATGCGCCAACTGGATAATACTCCTGACCCCCAGGGGAAAAGCGGTTGGTCAGCATTAGATATGGCGAGGTTGTTGTTAGGTTTGCACGTAATTCGGGCAAATTATCCAGAATTTAGCGATCGCATTAACAATCTAGTTGCGCGTTGGGATTTGGCAAAGCTGGTGAAGGGTGGTTGGTTGCAAGGTGGTATTCCTAAAAACGGGGGATTTCAGCTAGTACAAGAAGGTAGATTAGGCTACGAACAATACGCCGCCCATAGCTTAAAACTATGGAGTATTACTGCTGACAAGGCTTTGCAAAGTCCGCCAGTTAAGTCAGTGAAAGTTGATGGTATAGCGTTGCAAGTTGACGAGCGCAACTTTACTAATTCTGGTGCTACCAACTACTTAACAAACGACCCTTATTTACTTTGGGGTTTAGAAATAGGTTGGACTGATGGAGTTAAGCCACAAGTTCAAAACTTACTCAAACTCCAGGCACAAAGATACAAACGTACAGGAATTTTAACTGCTGTTAATGAAGACTCTCTAGATCGTCCGCCTTACTTTCTCTATTACAGCGTTTATGCCAATGGTCAGCCTTGGCAAGCTGTGAATACCAAAGGACAAGTATTTCCCCATTTGCGATTTGTTAGCACTAAAGCTGCATTTGCTTGGTTTGCGCTAATGCCAGACGATCCTTATGCTCAAAAAATTCGTAACTTTGTCCAAAATTTAACAGCGCAAAATCGCGGTTACTTTTCTGGAAAATATGAAAATTCCCGGCTAGGGGTAAATGCCTCGGTTGACGTTAATACTAATGCCATTGTTCTCGAAAGTTTGCTTTATCAAGCTAGAAACAGACAGCCACTTACCTTTTAAAAATATCAATGACTTCAATCTCTATTGCTAAAAATCCGGCAAATTTTACAGGTAACACCCGCTCCCACCTGAAAAAAAGAACCTTGCTATTTCGCTACCTAGCAGAAATCAATCTCATTTTTGGGGCTTGGTATTTGCTCTGGCGAATTGGTTATTCTATTAACTTTGGTGCTTTATGGCTATCTATTCCCTTATTAATTGCGGAAATATATAGCTATTTTGGCGGTGTAATGTTTGTAATTGGGTTGTGGCGACCTTTGGAGCGCCACATTAAATCTCTCGACCAGCTTACACCGCCTATGCTGCGTTCGGAATGGGCAACGGTTGATGTATTTATTACCTGCTACAACGAACCGCCAGAAATGGTCGAACAAACTGCGAGGGCGGCTTTGGCTATAGATTATCCAGCTACAAAGTTACACGTTTACGTCTTAGATGATGGCAACTCTGCGGACATGAGAGCGATGACAGAGAAGCTGTGTCTGGAAGATTTGCGATCGCCTTTGTTGCAACAAGAAGCCGCTAAAATTGACGCAGAACGCTCCGCAATGGTCGATCGTCTCCAGCAATTAGATAGTCTCGCGCCAGAAGTTGAAGCCGCCGAACAATTTTTGCAAAATCCAGCAGTGGAAGGCGAGACAGAGCAAAAAGCAGTCAGATTTTTACAACGTTTGCGGCAATTACTCGGTTGGTTTCATCCTGAAGATCGCAGTATAAGCGATCGCTTGGCGGCGGAACGTCAAGTTTTAGAATCAAATATTGCTCAAGTTGAATACCAATTGAGCGACTTAGCAAGGTTTCGCTATATTGCTCGTCCCAAACCTGTAGGCGTACCCCACCACGCCAAAGCTGGTAATCTTAACTATGCAATCTTTTCGGGCGAAACTTCCGGCGAATTTATCCTAACTCTCGATGCCGATCATATTCCCAAGCCTCAATTTCTCAAGCGCGTTCTACCTTATTTCTATAACTACAACTTGTTAGCAGGCAAGTACGAGCAAAACCGGATTGCTTTTGTGCAGACTCGCCAAGACTTTTACAATATTCCGGCGGGCGATCCGTTTGGACATCAAGCAAATTTATTTTACGGACCTTTGCAACAAGGTAAAGATGGCATGAATGCGGCTTTCTACACTGGGACAAATGCGGTACTCAGACGCGAAGCCTTAGTTAGTGTGGGATTGCAACATTTTTCTGATGAGTATGCCAAAGATGAAAAACGCCTTGATGAATTTGAATTAATTGGCGGTGTATCCAGCAACAGTATTACTGAAGATATGAATACAGCTATGCGCTTGCATGGTGCTGGCTGGAAATCGATTTATCACAACGAATTACTAGCTGAAGGTTTAGCACCGGACGATCTTAGTTCTACGCTCAAGCAACGCCTGCGGTGGGCGCAAGGAACGATTCAAGTATTGGTGCGCGAAAATCCCCTCACCAAACCAGGGCTAACTTTTTGGCAGCGCTTGCATTATTTCAAAACAATGTATAGCTATTTTTCTGGTTTTGCTACCTTCGTGTTCATTGCTTGCCCAATTATTTACTTTTTCACGGGTATTGTTCCCGTTACAACCTACGGCGCTGATTTTGCCTTGCACTTTTTCCCAGCTTTTATTATCAATCGCCTCACATTCATGACGGCTACTTGGGGCATTCCCGCAAGAGAAGTGTGGCGTTCGGAGCAGTATGCGATCGCTTTATTTCCTTTACTCATTCAAGCTGTATGGAGTGTCTTTACCAACCGTCCGATCAAGTTTCAAGTTACACCCAAGCAACGCCAATCGGGAGTTTATCTCCAGCTAATTATGCCGCAGCTAATTATCTTTGCTCTGACAATTCTTGGCATTCTTTGGAGTATTTACCGCTACGCAACAGGAACTCTCGATTATCCTTTGGTTTACTTACTCAACAGTGCTTGGGCAGTTTACAACTTATCGCTGCTATGGGCAGTTATTCGCGCTGCTATTTGGCAGCCACCTCAAGAAGATGCCTAATTCACATTTTTCTAATTTTTCCCTACCAACACGTTATAAAAGTTATGAATGCAAACGCTATGCTCGAACCCAATTTATCTGGTAATATCGGTCAGCAAACTGTGCTGACAATTTACGCTCATGCTGATGATGAAGTTTTACCTGCGGCGGGTACTCTGCGTTTGATGTCTAAAGCTGGTTGGAAGATTCATTGTTTGATTTTGACGGATGGTAATCTTTCTCGTTCGCCTACTAAGAATGTCCGCCATCACGAAGCAGAGGCGGCGGGTAAGTTGATCGGTGCTACTTATGAATTCCATGCGTTGGAAGAAGGTAATTTTTCCACGCAAGCAGTCATTAAAGTTACGGAAGAAGCAATTAAAAATTGGCAGCCAGATTTAATCATTACTCATGCTCCCCAGTCAGAAAAATACGGACATCGAGATCATGAAGTATGTGCGATCGCTGTTTCTAATGTTGCTACGCGCAAAAATATTTCTCTATGGTATTCTGCTCCGCCGGTTTTCTTGCGGGGGTTTGAACCAAATTTCTTTGTAGATATTAGCTCGGTGATTGAGGAAAAAATTGCTGCTATCGGCTGCTATGAATCGGAGGAATCTAAAGCATTTATGCAACTAGACGCGATTCTTGTTTTATCTCGATTTTGGGCGCGGGAGTTAGGACAAAAAGATGGTTACTTTGAAGCATTTGAAATTTCTCGGCAATGCGTCAACGCTAACTTTTTTGCTGCCCTTGCTAGTAGTAGGAATAAAG
>JAPJOW010000255.1 GCA_030826005.1 Aliterella sp. RAGGC_92 | reverse complement strand
GAGGTAAGAAAAGGCGACTTATTTACTTTAACGAGCGATCGCATAGTTGGCACGCAAGCTATGAGTTGCGTTACTTACGATCTTTTAGCCGAAGAAGTACCTTGTGGAGCGGCAATTTTGCTTGACGATGGGCGCGTTGAGATGCGCGTTGAAGAAATAGATCGCCCAAACAAAAAATTGCACTGTCGCGTTGTTGTCGGCGGAATGCTCTCTAACAATAAAGGAGTCAATTTTCCGGGCGTTTATTTATCTATTAAGGCACTAACTGATAAAGACCGGGAAGATTTGATTTTTGGTTTGGATCAAGGAGTCGATTGGATAGCTTTATCTTTTGTCCGCAATCCCCAAGATGTACTAGAAATTAAAGAACTCATTTCTAACGCCGGAAAGCAAGTCCCGGTGATCGTCAAAATTGAAAAGCACGAAGCCATCGAGCAGATGGAGGCAATTTTAGCCCTCAGCGATGGCGTAATGGTAGCTAGAGGTGACTTAGGCGTAGAATTACCCGCCGAAGATGTGCCAATACTGCAAAAGCGGCTCATTGCTACGGCAAATCGGCTAGGAATTCCAATTATTACCGCAACTCAAATGCTCGACAGCATGGTGACTAGCCCCCGCCCTACGCGCGCGGAAGTGTCGGACGTAGCAAATGCCATTTTAGATGGAACGGATGCCGTCATGCTCTCAAATGAGACGGCGGTAGGCAAACACCCTGTAGAAGCCGTCGCGACAATGGCACGAATTGCCGTAAGAATTGAGCAAGAACCTGCTTTAGCTGCGATCAATGCCAACCTCAAAGATACTCGTCAATCGATTCCCAATGCCATTAGTCAAGCGGTAGGGCAAATTGCCGAACAACTAGATGCGGCGGCAATTATGACTTTAACTAAAACAGGTTCTACCGCTCGTAATGTTTCTAAGTTTCGTCCCCGCAACCCAATACTCGCTGTCACTCCTCACGTCGATGTCGCCAGACAGTTACAGCTAGTTTGGGGAGTAAAACCATTACTCGTATTAGATTTGCCGTCGGCGGGTCAAACTTTCCAAGCGGCGATTAACGTTGCTCAAGAAAAACAATTGCTATCTGAGGGCGATTTAGTCGTCATGAGTGCGGGAGCGCTGCAAGGAGTAGCAGGATCGACAGATTTAATTAAAGTAGAAATAGTTACTGCCGTCCTAGGTCAAGGTATTGGACTGGGTTTAGGTGCGGTAAGCGGTCGTGCTAGGGTAGCCCATACAGCAATGGATGTCGGTAACTTCAATCATGGCGAAATATTAGTAGCGCCGCGCACGAGTGCAGATTTTATTGAGGCGATTCGCAAAGCTGCGGGTATTATTACTGAAGATGATAGTTTGACAAGTCATGCGGCAATTATCGGTTTGCGTCTTGGCGTTCCGGTAATTGTGGGCGTAAAACAAGCAACTCAAGTAATTCGCGATGGTACAATTTTGACTTTGGATATGCAGCGAGGTTTAATCTATTCTGGTACGGTAAAAAATAGTTGATGGGGCGCTTGCTTAAAACTGGTAATAACTGGCGGATTGGCTGGAATCCCCAAGCACAAAGCGAGTTCAAAGGGCTAGTCGGTACGGATGATTGGGCTATTGAGCTTACAGAACAAGAGTTGCAAGACTTTTGCCGCTTGTTAGTGCAATTAGCCGAAACTATGAGTCAGCTAAACAGCGAACTAATGGATGAAGAAAAAATTACTTGTGAAGCCCAGAGTAATTTAATTTGGCTGGAAGTTTCGGGCTATGCTCAATGCTACAGTTTGCGCTTTATTCTTTTAACTGGGCGTTGCGCCGAAGGTTGTTGGAATGAAGGCGCAGTTATGGGTTTATTGCAAGCAGTGCAAACTCTGCAAGTTTTTTAGAATATTTGTTTTTACTTTAGATTTGTGTTAATATAATTTTTCTGACACGGGGCGTAGCGCAGCTTGGTAGCGCGCCACTTTGGGGTAGTGGAGGTCTTGGGTTCAAATCCCAACGTTCCGATTGACTAAAAACCCTTATTATATAACATATACAACTTTCTGCGCTACAAATTATTGAAAGTGCGGAATTATCAATAAGCCTCGTCCAAAGAGTCCTATTGGATTACTTTGGGTCATTTATTTGGTAGAGAAGTGGTAGACGGAAAATAGGAAACAAAACTAACTGATTTAAAAAATGTTTGTGTCAGATAAGGCATTAGGAACTAACTGGAGGCGTTAATTTCCAAACTCTACAATACTCTTTGATAACCTGCCGCCCGCTTTGCGAGAGAAATTTGGTCAAACCTTGAGTAGCTATCTTAGCTGAATTTCGACGGCGCTGAAACTCACCTTCTTGGCGATGATATCTTTTTGCAAGATAAATCATTGAGTTCGTGACATAATGTTTGTTGATTAGATGAAAATTGCAGCATAGTAACATAGATAAGATTGCTAAATTAGCCGATATTTCCTTCTCTATCTCCTCAAATTTCATCGTTATTTGATATGAATAAATAGTTGCATGAGATGCTTTGCAGAGGATCTCCCAAAGAGTTTTTAATTCAGTAATATCTGGTACAATAATTTTCTTTAAAATTGTATTAGAAAAATAGATAGTCTCTCCAGCTACCCAGTTAGATATAAGGTTGTCACGTTGTCGCAAGGACGAAAATTTTGCAATCATCAAAGCTTCGTATACTGAACGTAGTAGCACTAAGCCAGAGCCATATAAACCATCTATTGTTAGGATAAGACTTGAGTAAATTGCAATTTCATTTTTAATTAATGCTGACACAATCGGTGCTTCTGCATCGCTATGTTGCGTAAGGTTGTGTTTTCCTAAAAACCCATAAAATAATTCAGCATACTTATACTGTGCATTCATACATTCTTGTATGGCTAATATCTGCTCGGAGAATTTTTCTTGAGAGAGATATCGGTTGACCTGACGTTGTTTCTCCAATTCCTGAAATTGCATAAATATTAAAAGCTAAATCACTGGTTATACTAACTATATTAAGTGGTTTAATTATTTATAACTAAATTATAGCTACTGTTACCGTTAAGAAATCAAAGCAGACTGATTGCTTTTTATAATGAAACTTTTGTATAAACATCATGGATACTTTTGCAGGTAACATACAAAAACTTTCTTAATAGCATCTATAGTTGAGCTTATCCAAAAGTTCTCATATATTCACCCTGTAGGGGGTAGTATACGCGAAGATTTTGTATATCTTAAAGGTTTACTCTAAAACTTTACTTAGATAGGCTGCACTAAATTTTGCAAATAATAGTTAGCATAATCTTGACTAATGTGTTCTTGTTCTAGACGTTTTCTATGAAGTGCTAGATAAGCATACAGAGATTGTTCTTCGGCAGTCAGGTAAAGTAAATTTCCACTAACTCCACTTGAATCAGAAACAGCAAATTCTTGGAAAGTTTCAAAGGTTGTAATGTCCATCATTATAGATATTGTTTGAGGGAAGTGCGATCGCATTTGAGAAAGAATCTTAAAGCCCTCCACATCCAAGTCTCCCCAGTAAAAAATAGGACACCGTGATAGCCAATCAACAGACTTTAACGATTGAATCGCATAACCACTACCAAAAATTGCTAGACCATTATTTTGAGCAGGTAAAGTTAGAAAGTTCATTAAATTCTCTGTAATAAAGAATCGGTGAGATTCCAAGCGAAGTTGTCTAAATTCAGAAATAGGCGTACTGATATCAAAGCAGGGAAAACTATGTATGGCTTTTATTGTTCGATCTAAAACTCTCAAACGAATAGTTGATTCGCGGTATCGCAGAGAAAAACGCTTTTCAAAAACATATTCTCTTTCACCTTCTACAGAGGTAAGCTGCTCAACTGGTAAAATAGCTTCTAAAAGCCTACGCAGAATATCTTTATTTTGTTCAATGAATTTGGTGTGAACCTGAATAGGTAATTCTCGAATATACAAGTTAGGCTTAGGGTTGCTTTGAAAATACTGGCAAACTTTAAGTAGATCGTGCCAGTTGCTATACTTAATTACATCTAAGGGATTTTGACAAAGCCATTGATCGAGTTTGGGAACTGCTACACGGATAAGTTCTACATCTGCTTTAAATTTTAAAAATTCTTGCTCTTTTTTTATCAGTTTTAAGTAGTCTTCCTTAGTTTCAATACTGATGCTTTTAGGTAAAGATTGTTGCCCGTGTTTATGAGTTTTACAAGACTCCAACTCAAGATTATAACCACAACCTAAACTTTGTTTTGAATTGTCGAGCAACTGAGTCACTTCTGTTCGCAAACTCAGGTAATCTTTAGGGAAAGAACCTACAGAAAGTTCAAAGGGGAAAAATTTCTCTTGCGTGAGAACTGAACGGAGAAATAAAGGATAGCGGCTATAGGCTTTTTGTTGAATCTGAGCGGGATTAATCACGATTTTGGCTAAAAGCAAGCTGACAGTTCTGTCGATATTCTTCAATAAGAATGGAGGCAATTTTAGAATAGTTTCCTTCTAACACATTAGAAACGAAGTGAAGGCTAGAAATGTAAGACTCAATTACATTAATCTTATCTTTTGGAGTTACAACTAAAAGTTGTAAGTTTAAGTTTTTAAAAAGTGCCATTGCATAACGAGCATTACCATCATCGGACTTACTAAATGCTTCATCAATCACCACAAAACGGAAAGATTTGTGTTTCACCGTATCTTGATTTAAGCCAAATTGATAGGCGATCGCTGATGCTAATATAGTGTAGGCTAATTTGACTTTTTGCCCCCCAGATTTTCCCGATGAATCGGTATGGTGTTCTTTTTCGGCGTTATCTGAGCGGTAGCGTTCGCTGACTGAAAAATCTAGCCAATTACGAACATCGGTAACTAAACCCGTCCATCGATCTTCAGACTTAAATCTTTCAATTAGGCGAGTTTGAATATTTTTAAATCGTTCCTCGTTGTCTTCGGCACTGTAACGAGCGATATCGCCTAGACAAGTAATTAAATCTTGCTTAAAGTCTCGAATTTCACGGTTACGACTTGGATCGCAGCATAATTTGATGTAGGTAGAATCTGTATAATCAATATTCTGCAAAGAGCCATTTAATTCGTCTATACTTTGCTGGATTTCTTCCTCCTGCTTTTCTAAAGAACTCTTAAACATTGAAATGGCAATTATTACTTTTTCATTCATTAATTGTTTAAAACGTTGTTCGTGACGAGGTAAATCATCCTTCTCTATTTGGGTTTTGAGTTTAAGGTATTCATCTAAATATTCCAAGGATGTTAGCAGTTCTGATGTTATTTCAGGAAAAGCATTTTTGAAATTTAGCATTCGCATATTAAGGGAACTACGAGATTCTTCCTGCTGACGTTCTTGCTGACGGAGTTGTTCGTGCAGATATTCGCGTAAGTTAGCTTCCTCTTGGGCGATTGTTTCTAGAGTCATTAGATACTTCTTAATTTTGGTACTCCAGCGCGTTGCAAGTGCCTGAATATCTTGTTCAGAAATCAAGCGCATTTTAGCCTCGCATTCGTTCTGTTGGCTCTGATTATTGCTTTGTTTATTTCTACGAGTTTCAATATCTCGAATCAAATTGTCGCGATATTGTCCTGCTTGAGCGACTTTTTGTATAGTAGCTTGAAGTTCTGTTTCTAGCTGCTTAAGACGGTCGGAACTAGCTTCTAATTGCTGTTTTTGCTCCTGAAGTTTGAAACAATTGCTCTCTATTGCGAGAATGTATCGTTGTTTTGCCTAATTTCTAGCTTGTGAGGAATTTGCTT
>JAPJOW010000254.1 GCA_030826005.1 Aliterella sp. RAGGC_92 | reverse complement strand
TCTTCAAAAGGATCGGCAAGTTCCTTAGAAGGAGGGCCAAAAGACGTGTAGATCGATAAGCCAGTGATGGCAATAACGATCGCAAAAACGGAAATGCTAAGAACTGTTGCGGGTTCCATGACCTATTTTAATTATGAGTGCTATTCCTATAGAATATTACAGAACATTAAAAAAAGCTTCTAGAATTTATCAAACGGTAAACTATGGCACAACGGACTTGGTTAGGAGAAATCCTCAGACCCCTAAACTCTGAATACGGTAAAGTTGCTCGCGGTTGGGGAACAACACCCGTAATGGCTGTCTTCATGCTGCTATTTTTTGTCTTTTTGCTGATTATTCTGCAAATTTACAACTCATCGCTACTGATTGAGCGCGTAGACATCACGCCAGACTGGACGACTTTAGGCAATTAAATTGTAGTATTTTCATTTTTACTTAGGTGGTGTTTTTCCCGGCTCGTCCGGGTTTTTTATTAAAGATGCGCGTTACGCCTAAGCTAAGATTGGTAGAGACGTTGTAGGAGTTGGATATGAATGTCTTTGGCATTGGTTTACCAGAAATGGCTTTAATTATGGTTGTAGCGTTGCTAATTTTTGGACCGAAAAAGCTACCAGAAATTGGTAGAAGTATGGGTAAAGCAATTCGCAGCTTTCAAGATGCTTCTAAAGAATTTGAAGATGAATTTAAACGCGAAGCCGAGCAAATAGAAACTGCCGTCAAAACAACTGCAAAAATTGAACCGAAACAAATAAACCCCGCATCCAGTGGAGTTGACAATGTTGTTGTCGGGCAAAGTTCACCCGCCGCCGAAACAGAAAATCAAGTTACAACTTCCGAACCTAGCTAAAAATTAAAACTCATTCCAATGACCGAAGCTCCCGCTTCCCAAATAGTAATTCCCCAATTAATTGTAGGTTTAGGCAATCCCGAACCAAAATACGATCGCACTCGTCATAATATTGGTTTTGCCGCCATCGATGCGATTGCTCGTGCTTGGCAAATTAACTTAGCTGAAAATCGCAAATATTTCGGAGAATTTGGCGAAGGACAAAAGCAATTAACTAAAATTCGCCTGCTAAAACCGCTTACTTATATGAATCGTTCCGGGCAATCAATTCGCGCTGTGACTGATTGGTTTAAGTTGCCATCTACTTCGGTATTAATAATCTACGATGACATGGATTTGCCCCTCGGAAAACTGCGATTGCGCTTATCCGGCTCGGCAGGAGGTCATAACGGCATGAAAAGCGCGATCGCCCATCTTGGGCATCAAAACTTCCCTAGGCTGCGTATAGGCATCGGTAAACCCCAAAGTGCGGGAGGAGGAGAAGATAATACTATCTCTTACGTCTTGGGACAATTTAACGCCACCGAATCTCCCATAGTTACAGAAGTTCTCAATTTAGTAGTTGATTGCGTAGAATTTTCCTTAAAGCAAGGAGTAGAACAAGCAATGAATCGCTACAATAGCCGCAGTATCTTAGTTAAAAGCAATTAATTCTCCAACAAAAAAGCGGATAGAGTTACTACTTCTCTATCCGCTTTCTCAATCAGGTAAAAAATACTTTTATCTGAAACGACGCTTGCGTCTTGCTGCCACTAATTTGCGCTTGCGCTTTTCAAGAGGCGTTTCAAAATGCCGATGATACTTCACATCTGCTAAAATTCCTGCTTTGGAAACTTGGCGTTTAAACCGCCGTAATGCTGAATCTATTCCTTCGTTTTCGCCTAATACAACTTGGGTCATTCGTACTCCTAAAGATTGATAATTCTATTATAAAAACTATGAGCTTTGTTTAGCCGCAATGTAAATAAAAACAAGGCAGGGCGAAGTCCTTGCTAATCGAGTTTTAATTAGATAAAGCTACGCCCAAAGTTTCTAACTGTACTTAATAGCCGCCGCCACGAGCAAATCTATTGTTGCCACCGCCACCGCGATTTCCACCACCCGACCGACCGCCACGATCTTCGCGGGGTTTGGCTTTATTTACTTTCAAACTGCGTCCCATCCATTCTGCGCCATCTAAAGCATCAATTGCCGCAGTTT
Organism: Aliterella sp. RAGGC_92; assembly: GCA_030826005.1. GTDB lineage: Bacteria > Cyanobacteriota > Cyanobacteriia > Cyanobacteriales > Chroococcidiopsidaceae > Aliterella. The sequence continues at coordinate 3,738 of JAPJOW010000254.1, read as the reverse complement.
CTTCAGCTTCAGTTTCCATTTCTACGAAACAAAAACCACGAGGACGACCAGTTTCACGGTCTGTTGGCACTTGTACTTGCTTTACATTTCCGTATTCTTTAAAGACCGCCGTAATGTCTTCTTCATTCACCTGGTAGGATAAATTACCTACGTAAATCGACATGGAATATCTCCAAAAATCAATGTACTAACGCTCCAGTTCGGAGATATGCCTGTCGGCACAGAAAAAAAGGTTCTGTAACAAATAACAAAGCCCTCAACCGAATCTGACTCACGGTTGATACTTTAACACACAATCGCTATCCATAGCTTGCCTTCAAGCTAATTATTGCCACAAAATTAAATTGCTAAAAATCCGACAGTTCCTCAAGAATTGTAAACCGAATATGATTAATCGCCAAGTCTCCAATCGAAATATCTTCGAGTTTGACACCACAAGAAGTAAAAGTTTCAAAAGTAATCCCTTTGCCAATTTCAATATGATACCAAGCTAAACCCATAAAAAACCGCGATGGATAAGGTCCTTGTTCGGACACATCATCAGGATTAGATTCCATCGGCAGCCAACCAATTCCCGGCACGTAAAACTCCAACCACACGTGATTAAAATCCGGTTGCAAAGGCACGTTTTTTAGTTCGGGCAAAGAGGGACATTTATAACGCCCAATAGTACGGCAAGCAATGCCATTTAAGCGCGATAAAGCCAGCAGTACGCCAACGTACTCGCCACAAGAACCAACGCCCCTTTCTAAGGCAATATCTGGGGTATCGATATGAGGTTTAATTCCGTAGGAAAGTTGGTCGTAAACGTAATTGCGGATATTGTACATTTTCCGCAACAGATTTGTTTCTGTGCCGATCGCTTCGCGAGCCGCACGAGTAACAATTGGCGTATCCATTGCTAAATCATCATCATCAACCAAATAGCGCTCTTGCAGTTGTGATTCTAGTTGCGGAATTTTTTCCACATCTTTAGGCGTAAGGCGATACTTAATAGAACGTACTTCAATTAAAGCCTTCCAGCCAAATATATGTCGCTCTCCCGGTTTAAGACTATCAAACTTAAATACCGCTACTTTTTGCCCGTTTACTTCTTCGGTAGTAAAAGGCAATCCCACAGGTTCGATACTTCTAACTTTTTGGCGATCGCTCTTTGACGGTAAAGCAATGCGCCACTCTACTTGTTTTATATCTACTTCTTCTAAAGGCGCAAGTTCCTCTACATAAGACATTTCAATTAAGTAGCCATTAGAAAGCGCAAAACGTCCCTGGGGATTGTAGTGATAGTTGAGGGGATGAATAAAAGTGCGATCGCGGTATGTTAATTCGTGAGAAGGGTCAGCGTTGGGATTATCGCGGATATAAGCTTCTTCGCCAGCGTAAGCTACGTAAAGCGTCGATACATTCGTTTCAAAATTAGTATGAAAAGCCAAACCTGTAGGGCGTTCAAAAGGAGTCAAAACGCTAAACTTAATTGCTCCCGTCGCTCGATCAAGGCAGTATACTGTTTGTTCGGTAATATCGCTAACCCAAATTTCTTCACCGCGAATAGTAATATTTTCTATTCCCACCCCTGGGGCGTAAAACTTAGTAATTTGCCTACGAGTATTGCGATCGTAAATTAAGATATAGCCCGATTTTTGGCTTGTGACGTATACTGTTGACTCCCAAACTGCAACGCCATCAGCTTGATAAGGCAAAGTTACGAAAGATTTTAATTGAAATTCTCCCCAAGGACAGAAGTAAACCGTATCGCCTTGAGTGAACCACAAAGTATCTTCCCATAGACACAGACCAGTTATGTCTACAAAATCTGCGGATTGGAGAGTATTGAGAATAGTTGTGTTGTCAGTGTGGGGATCTATTTGTAATAAATGCCCTTTTACTGTATCAATAGCTAAGAGGCGATCGCCCAAAAAAGTAATACCAGCAATTGCTGCCGCACCAATAGGTCTAATCGTTCTGCTTTGTTGTCCTAACGAGTCATTGCTAGAAGACACTGAGTTAATAGAATTCATAATAAATTTATTTAATCATTACTAAATAGCACTAAGAGCCTGATACCAATCCTAAACAAGTTTCGTAACTTTAAACTGTATATCAATAACTTGAAACTCGGCAGCACAAAAATGAGTATTTGAGCCAACAATTTTAATTTATAAAAGCGATTGAAACTGGGTTGGAGTTCAAATCCAAGCATAGATCGCTTTCAAAGGAGAAGATTCACCCGAAAAATCGCGCCCTACTAAAAGCGGTACTCCGCTTGGTGGCAGGTAATTGACTTATGATTCTTAGTAAGTATTTTTCAAAAAACTACCCCCATGTCTGCAAATTCTCTGTCCCAAGAAGCCGCCGCCTGGCACAACCTAGAAGTTGACAAAACCCTACAATTGTTAGAGAGCGATCGCAACGCTGGTTTAAGCTCTACCGAAGTCCAGCAAAGGTTGCAGCGATATGGCCCAAACGAGCTACAAGAGAGCGCCGGGCGCAGTCCTTGGGTAATTTTGGTCGATCAGTTCAAAAACATCATGTTGTTGATGTTAATTGCTGTAGCGGTCGTATCGGCAATTTTGGATCTTAGAAGCGGTAGTTTTCCCAAAGATGCGATCGCCATTTCCTTAATTGTCATTCTTAACGGCATTTTGGGCTACTTGCAAGAAAGCCGCGCCGAAAAAGCCCTCGCCGCTCTCAAACGCCTTTCCTCCCCTTTAGTGCGAGTCTTACGGGACGGTAGACTGAGCGAAGTCGCCGCCAAAGAATTAGTTCCAGGAGATGTAATGCTCCTAGAAGCAGGCGTACAACTAGCCGCCGACGGACGGTTGCTCGAAGAATCTAACTTGCAAGTGCGCGAATCGGCATTAACTGGAGAAGCCCACGCTGTAGAAAAGCAAGCTGAGTTGCACTTACCAGAAGATACAGCCCTTGGCGATCGCTTAAACTTAGTATTTCAAGGGACAGAAATCGTCCAAGGACGAGCCAAAGCGATCGTTACGGGTACGGGAATGCACACCGAACTCGGACGCATTGCCACGCTGTTGCAGTCGGTGGAGAGCGAACCTACACCCTTGCAAAAAAGAATGGAGCAGTTAGGAAATGTTTTAGTTTCTGGCTCTTTAGCATTAGTGGCATTAGTCGTAGGAGTGGGCGTACTGCGCGCTGGATGGGGGGCTTTTGAAGAATTACTAGAAGTTTCTCTAAGTATGGCGGTAGCGGTTGTTCCCGAAGGCTTACCCGCCGTAATTACGGTAACTCTGGCCCTTGGGACGCAAAGAATGGTAAAACGCAAGGCATTAATTCGCAAGCTTCCTGCCGTAGAAACTTTAGGTAGCGTTACAACGATTTGCTCGGATAAAACTGGCACGCTGACGCAAAATAAAATGGTGGTGCAAAATGCCTACACCAATCACCGCTCTTTTAAAGTTACCGGCGAAGGTTACGAACCAACCGGAGAATTTCAAATCGATGGAACTAAAACTAATAGTCAAGAATACCCAGAATTACAAGCCTTGTTAGTTGCTTGCGCTCTTTGTAACGATTCCAACTTGCAACAAGACAAAGGACAATGGGTGATTATCGGCGATCCCACCGAAGGCGCTTTACTATCACTAGCAGGTAAAGCCGGAGTAGAAAGAGATCAATGGATGGCTCGTTTACCCCGCGTGGCGGAATTTCCCTTTTCCTCCGAGCGTAAACGGATGAGCGTTATTTGCACGGTACAGCCCGAAGTTAACGCTCAAG
>JAPJOW010000253.1:3940-5816 GCA_030826005.1 Aliterella sp. RAGGC_92 | reverse complement strand
TCAGGTTGCAAATATACGTCTTCCATTGTATTTCCTACTTAACCGATTTAGCCGCTTTTCTGCTTTGCAGCGCGATTTTTGCATCTTCTGCGGACATTACCTCAATCTGTTGTAAGATTTGGGCGATTTTCTCTGTCATTCCGGGCTTTACTTCGTAACTTATTAAGCTTTGCGCTAAAGTCGCAACCGTTGGCGATTCAAATAAGGCGCGTAGAGGTAGCGGGAGTTTAAAAGTTTCGCGGATGCGGGAAACAACTTGAGTCGCAAGTAAAGAATGTCCCCCCAACTCAAAAAAATTGTCATCTATGCCAACTTTCTCAACTCGAAGAATTTTTGCCCAAATACCTGCTAATACTTCCTCTACAGGGGTGCGAGGGGGCGTGAAGGTACTTTGATTAGCGGCTAGATCGATTTGGGGTAGCGATCGCCGATCGACCTTGCCATTAGCCAAAAGTGGCAGCGCCCCAAGCAATACAAACGCTGAAGGAATGGCATATTGCGGTAGCTTTGATTGCAGAAAATCGCGCAATTGTAAGGCAGCATCTTGACACTGCACGTAAGCGATTAAACGCTTTCCTAATTCATCTTCTCTAGCCACAACTACAACTTTTTCTACGGCTGGGTGTTGGCTGAGGATAGCTTCAATTTCTCCTAATTCAATCCGAAAACCGCGAATTTTGACTTGATAATCGGATCTACCCACAAAAGCAATATTGCCATCTGGGAGATAACGGGCTAAATCACCAGTTTTGTACATCCGGCTACCTGGGGAGGTGCTAAAACAATCGGGAATAAACCTCTCGGCGGTTAATTCTGGGCGGTGGTGATAACCTCTAGCCAAACTTGCACCACCAATATAAAGTTCGCCGCATACGCCAATCGGCAATGGTTGCAAGTAGGGATCTAAGATGTAAAGTTGGGTATTGACAAAAGGTCTGCCAATGGGGACTAATTGCTCTATTGATAACTTGCCTGTAGCAGTTTCAAAATAGCAACTATCGATGGTAGTTTCCGTTAAGCCAAAGGAATTAATTAGACGATCGCGATCGCCTAACACTGCTTGAATTTTCTGATACTCTGCGCCGTACCAACTATCAGAACCACAAATTACCAACCGCATAAAATCAAGGCGCTGTTGAGTTTTGGTTAAGTATTGGACGAGGTTAGTTAAAACGGCGGGGACAAATTCAGCACAGTCTACTTGATGCTGGCATAGCAAAGCGTACAGCGCGGCGGGTTCTAAAAGATAGTCGCGGGGACATACAACTAATTTACCCCCAGAACACAAAGCCCGAACTATATCCCCCACAAAAACATCAAAGCAGAAATTCGCCATTTGTAGATGACAGCTAATATTTGGCAATTGATAAGCTGCTTCCCAACCAAAATAAGCATTAGTTAGGCTGCTATGCGTTACCATTACTCCTTTAGCAAGCCCTGTAGAACCAGAAGTATAGATAAGATATGCTAAGTTTTCTGGTGCAACGGTGATGTTAGGTGGGGATTTTGATTCTTGAGCAATTTCCCCCAAGTCTGCATCTAAATAAACTATTTTTCCGAGATCCAAATCGGCGGCTAAATGCTTGTGAGTTAGTAAAATTTGACAACCAGATTCTTGCAACATATAAGTTAGTTGCGACAACGGGCGATCGGGATCTAAGGGGACGTAAGCACCGCCAGCTTTGAAAACTCCCAAAACTGCGATCGCCATGTCTAAGCTGCGATCTAGACAAATTCCGACTAATACATCTGCGCCTACGCCTAATTTTTGTAAGTAATGCGCTAATTGATTTGCCTGTCGATCTAATTGTTGATAAGTCAGGCTTTGATTTTCAAATACTACCGCTACGGCGTTCGGTGTTTTTTCTACCTGTTG
>JAPJOW010000253.1:0-3840 GCA_030826005.1 Aliterella sp. RAGGC_92 | reverse complement strand
GGCTTTGATTTTCAAATACTACCGCTACGGCGTTCGGTGTTTTTTCTACCTGTTGGGTAAATAATTGATGAACGCACTGCGGCGGATAGTTAGCAGTTGTTTTATTCCACTCCACTAATAACTGTTTCTCGGCGGCGGTTAGTAAGGGTAACTCGTGCAAACGAACTTCGGAATCGAAAACCATTGCTTCTAGCAACGTTTGCAAGTGTCCCAATATCCGAGTAATAGTAGAAGAATCGAAACGACAGCGATCGCCAGCAATTCTTAGCTCTAACTCAACTCCAGGTATAGCGCTAATTGTGAGTGGATAATTAGTATTATCTACAGCGCTAAGATTACGAATTTTTAAATCTGTTTGCCAATTTTGCAGCGCCCGATCGACGGGGTAGTTTTCAAATACTAATATGCTCTCAAATAACGGTACGCCTCGCGGTATTTCGCTCCATCCTTGAATCTCAACTAAAGGGCTGTACTCATACTGACGGATTTCTAGCAATTGCTGCTGAAGCTTTCCAAGCCAAGGTAACAAGGGCATTTTGCCATCTACTCGAACGCGCAAAGGTAGAGTGTTAATAAACATTCCTACCATCGATTCAGCGCTGGGAAGGTCAACGGGACGACCGGAAACGGTTACGCCGTAAACTACCTCATTTTGACCGCTATAGCGGCTCAACAGCAAAGCCCACGCGCCTTGTACTAAGGTATTTAGTGTTAGTTGATGTTGTTTTGCCCAAGTTTTGATCCGATCTGTAGTTGCAACCGATAGCTTAAGCCGCCCGTCGTCATACTTTTCTACTTGAGGAGGTAGGTTATTGACTTCAAGATTGGTTAGGGGTGTAGGTGCTTGTACTCCTTTAAGCAGTCGCCGCCAAAAAGTTTCTGCTCGCTCTAAGTCTTGCTGTTGCAGCCACGCAATATAATCAGCAAAGCAACTGCTAGAAGGTAAAACTATATCTTCACCCTGACAAAACCCTTGGTAGAGCAAAACAAAGTCTTTGAATACTAAAGCTGTTGACCAACCATCTAAAATAATGTGGTGAGAACTCCAAACAAATTGATAAGCGCGATCGCCTAAACGAATCAATGTCAAACGCAATAACGATTCTGTAGATAAATCAAAACCTTGCTGGCGATCGCTTAACAAAAAAGCCTGAAATTTAGTTTGTTGTTCCTCTGGCGCTATTTCCCGCCAATCTAATTGTTTGAGGGGCAAATTTACTTGTCTATTGACAACTTGCAAAGGTTTATCAATTCCTTCCCAATAAAAACTTGTCCGCAAAGGTGCGTGGCGTTCTAAAACTCTTTGCCAAGCTTGAGTAAAAGCGACAATATCTAATAATCCATCAAAGCTATAGCTCAACTGGACAAAATAAGCGCCGTCAGATTCATAGAGGCTGTGAAAAAGTAAACCTTGTTGTACGGGGGAAAGTTCGTAAATGTTTTCAATATTGGCTGTATTCATTAGTTTGTCTCCTCCGCTTGGCGATTGAACTTTGCCAAAAATTTATCTAAGTCTTGGCTATTGAGCTTGGCTTGGGGAAAGTCTGAAGGCGTGTAGCCAGCGTCGGGTGGCGCTTGACAATAAGTAATTAGCGATCGCAACTTTGTTACAAAATCTGTTGCCAATTGTTCAATCGTGGTGCGGTGATGGATCTGTTGGCTGTAAGTCCAATTGACTTGTAAGCAATTTCTGACAACAACGGCGGTAATTTCTAGCAAATAATTCCGCCTTCCTTGGGGGCTGCGGTTTGCTCCAATTGACTCAGAGGCGGGTGCAAACAGCGATGATGACAATATTTGATCGGTTTGACCTAAGTAGTTAAACAAGACTTCCGCTTGAGATCCTGGCAATTTTTCCCCGGCGCTACTGAGATAGCGCAGCACGCCATAATCAAATCCGCGATTGGGCAACGAACGCAGTTGCTCTTTGACAGCCTTTAAGCTATTGCCTAAATCGCTTCCTTGCCATTCCAACCACACAGGGTAATGAGTCGTAAACCAGCCAATAGTCCGCGACAAATCGACCTCTGCAAAAATTTCCTCGCGTCCGTGTCCTTCCAACTCCACAAAGAGCGAACTTTCTCCCGTCCACTGGGTAAATGTTTGTAATAGCGCTGTCAGCAACACATCATTAATTTGGGTGCGATAAGCCTGATGTACTTCTTGTAATAAAGCTTGGGTTTCTTGTTGGCTAAGAGATACGGATACAGTATTAGCCTCGGCTACCGTGTTTTTGCCGCCCGCATCATCTACGGGTATTGCCGTCACTGGTTTTTGCAATTGTGCTGACCAGTAATTTAGTTGCTTCAAAGACTGGGAATACTCTTGTAAATGCAACGCCCAGGTTTGCCAGGATGTTGTTTTAGCAGGCAATTGGATCGCCTCACCTTGGCTAAGTTGCTGGTAGGCGGTTTGTAAGTCTTCAATTAAAATCCGCCAAGAAACGCCATCTATAGCTAAGTGGTGAACGATAATTAATAAACGACTAGGCGTAGGCATAGCCCGCCGTAGGCATCGCCCCAAGTCAAACCACGCAAACCTTACTAGCGATTCTGCTAAATTTAAACTCGCTTGCAACTTGGCGGCGGTGGCTTCTATAGCTAGTTTTTGCTCAATTTCTGGCAAGGCGGACAAATCTATTTTTGTAAATACTTTCCTTTGCTGAGAACTAATAAATTGTTGCCAGTCGGATTCCTGTTGCTGAAAATTCAAGCGCAGTGCATCGTGATGATTGAGCAAATGCTGTACTATCTGTTCCCACAAATCGGGGTTGCATCCCGGCGCGACTTCTAATAATAGCGACTGATTCCAGTGGTGTGCTTCGGGCTGGTTTTGGGACAAAAACCAGTGCTGAATTGGTGTAAGCGGTACTTCCCCTGTGACTAATCCTTGTTCTATAACAGTAGTTGGATTTGTAAGTGCGATCGCAGCTAATTGAGCAATGGTTGGGCGATCGAATATTTGTCTAGGCGTAATTTGCAAACCAGCTTGACTTGCTTTGCTAACCATCTGAATGCTGACAATAGAATCTCCCCCTAACTCAAAAAAATTGTCATGGATGCCCACTTGTTCTAGGCGTAAAACTTGCTGCCAAATTTGGGCTAAAGTCTTTTCTATAGCAGTACGCGGAGCAACAAAAGTTCTCGATAATTCTGGATCTGGCAATGCTTTGAGGTCAATTTTGCCATTGGGAAGCCGGGGAATTGAGCTAATACCCACAAGCGCTGAGGGCATCATGTAGTCTGGTAGCTGCGGTTGAAGAAATTGATGTATTTGAGTAAGATTAGGCGCTGTTTGTCCTGGTTCGGGGATAATGTAAGCGATTAGACGCTGGCGCTCATCTCGATCTTTTCGAGCAATAACAATACTGCGGCGGATACTAGGATGTTGCGCTATCGCTGTTTCAATTTCGCCTAATTCAATACGGAAGCCGCGAATTTTTACTTGTTGGTCAATTCGTCCCAAAAATTCAATATTTCCATCTGGCAAATAGCGAGCTAAATCGCCTGTTTTATAAAGGCGCAATCCTTGAGTATCGCTAAATGGATGAGGAATAAAGCGTTCGGCGGTCAAATCGGGACGATTGTAGTAGCCTCTTGCTATGCCATCGCCACTAATATATACTTCGCCAGCCACACCCAAGGGAACGGGATGGAGACGGGAGTTGAGTAGATAAATTTGCGTATTTGCGATCGCCCGACCAATAGAAACAGGTATTGTTAGTTTGGTTGCACTACTCCAAACAGTCCCTTCGGTAGGCCCGTATTCGTTGTATAACGAGGTTTGCGGCAATAGTTGTTGATGATGGCTAACTAATTCGGGTAAGCAAGATTCGCCAGC
>JAPJOW010000252.1 GCA_030826005.1 Aliterella sp. RAGGC_92 | reverse complement strand
TTTTTATCAATCTTTAGAAGGATGACTAATTATCTTAGTCATCCTTCACTTTAATGTAAGTTCACACGCGCCAAATATTATTAACCTAGGAGATTATTCTATACATTAATAATTCCCGAATAAAAGCCTACAAATAGTATCAGACTTGCTAAAACTATTAGTAGCAACGTAAGTCCCCAAGACCAAGAAGGTGTTTGTTCTGGAGTAAGTACGCTGTCTTTCTGCTCTTGAGTAATCTTGTTCTGGTCAGGATTGGCGTTTTGTGGAGTTTTCATGAGAAAAACTAATTAAGAATTTATTTTTAATATTTGGGCTATATCCTCTTGCTGACATCAGGCTTAAGAAAGAGTGACCATTAAGTATAAAAGTAAACAATATATATAAAACTTGGAGAGCGTTTTGCAAAAAGATAAGTCTAAGTCAAAAAATAAAGCTAAAAAAGCGGAAAGTTCTCAAACAAAAGCAGCTACTTCTTCAGCAATCGAGCAAGTAACATTATCACCAGAAAGTATTTCAAGTCAGCCACCAAAGCCAGATTACCCCCGCTATCGAGTTGAACCAGAAAAGTTAATTAGTTTAGCTGATTTTGATGCCGATAGTTGCGAAAGTTACCAAAAAAAGAAAGATATTGAAGAAGAACTTGTTTATCAACGCGATCGCTTAGGACAGTTGCAAGAGCGTCTTTATGCCGAAAATCAGCGCAGTTTATTGATTGTTTTGCAAGCAATGGATACGGGGGGTAAAGATGGCACAATTAAACAAGTTTTTAGCGGTGTAAATCCTCAAGGCTGCCGCGTTTGGTCGTTTAAGCATCCAAGTTTAGAAGAATCAAATCATGACTTTTTATGGCGCTATCACTCGCGCACTCCTCAAAAAGGTATGATTACAATTTTCAATCGTTCTCATTACGAGGATGTGCTAATTGTCCGAGTTAAAAAATTAGTAGAAGATGAAGTATGGCAAAAACGCTACCACATAATTAATGATTTCGAGCAAATGCTTACACTTAGTAATATTACGGTAATTAAGTTTTTTCTCCACATTTCCAAAGCCGAACAAAAATTGCGGTTAGAGAGTCGGTTAGAAAATCCCGATAAACTATGGAAGTTTTCAATCAATGATGTCAACGAGCGTAAATTGTGGGATGACTACCAATTAGCTTATCAAGATGCGATTAATAACTGCTCGACAACTTACGCGCCCTGGTATGTTGTACCTTCTAATAAAAAATGGTATAGGAATTTAGTAATTGCGCGGGCGATCGCCGATACTTTAGAAGCAATGAATCCTCAATATCCCCCTGCCAAAACGGATATAAAAAATATCATAATTCCCGATTAAAAAAAATGTACGAGTGCAATGCTTTGGGCCTTATGCTTGAGAAGCTGGGTGTTTGAGCTTCCAAATAGAACTAGAAATTAGATTTATAAGGACGTGAGCGACAATTGGAATTAGCAAGTTATGAGTTAATACTGCACTGTAGCCGAGGATAACCCCAACAATAGTCGCCCAGACAACATACTGCCACTGCTTGCAATTACTTAAGTGCAAAATGCCAAAACAAACGCTAGATACAGCAATTCCCGTTGTATCTAAGCCAAAAGCTGGCAGCATTACACCTCTAAACAATAATTCTTCGCTCAGTCCCGGTAATAATCCTACCCAAATCAAGTCTGGTAATACCAAAGGCTTGAGAACAAATTCTAAATAAAAATCGGCGCTACTACGGTAAGCTGCCCAAAACTGATACATTAAGGAGCTAATAGTAGTCACGATCGCAGCAATAGCTAGAGCAAACGGAAGTGTCGCCGCATCCCATCGCAAGGGTAATAAAGCAACATCACCTAACTGCAACCAAAGCTTGGCAAGTAACCCCAATAAAACGGCTGTCACACCCATAGCTATGAGTAACTGAGTGCGCGTGAGAGGTTGAAGTTGGGGATCGATTTGGGGCACAGAAGGTTTGGGGAGACAATAAAAACTATAAGATATGCGATCGCACGGGGAAATTGTGACATGACTACAGACGGGCGATCGTACTTTAGTTCAATTAAACCATTCATACTACTCTAAAGTTTGCTAGTAATTCATCTCCCTTACAAACAAATACCCAAGAAGTTACCAGGGCTGAAATAGACTTTTACAATAGTAAATACTGGTTCAAATATAAATAAGCGCAGTCAGTAATATTTAAAAATTTGAGAATTTATGCCGTTTTCCGCAATTGTTCGGTCTTTAGGGCGATCGCCTCTCTCTACAGAATTATTATCTAAACTAGATCGCCAGCAAGTATGCTATCTAAGCGGCGCTCCGCGTTTGCCCAAAGGATTAATCGCTTCAGCTTTAGCTCAAACTCAAAACCAAAACTTATTTGTTGTCTGCGCCACCTTAGAAGAAGCCGGGCGCTGGGCGGCGCAACTAGAAGCGATGGATTGGCAAACGGTACATTTGTATCCTACTTCTGAAGCCTCGCCCTACGAACCTTTTGACCCCGAAACAGAAATGATTTGGGGGCAAATGCAAGTTTTAGCTGATTTAGTCGCCAAGGAAAACCCCGATAAGCCTAAAAAAATGGCGATCGTAGCGACTCACGCCTCCTTACAACCGCATTTACCACCACAAGACAAGTTTTTGCCTTACTGTCTTACCCTCAAGCGCGGGATGGAGTTAGATTTAAAAACTTTTAGCACTCAACTTGCCAGCTTAGGCTACGAGCGAGTTTCCTTAGTAGAAATAGAAGGGCAATGGAGTCGGCGCGGCGATATTGTCGATGTGTTTCCCGTAGCTTCTGAGTTGCCCGTGCGCTTGGATTGGTTTGGCGACGAACTGCAAAATATCCGCGAGTTCGATCCGGCAACCCAACGCAGTACCCCGCGCAATACAAGTAGTGGCGCGGCTTTAGATAGAATCGAGCAAATTATTCTCACTCCCACTAATTTTGGTGGGATTACTACCGCCGCCTTAACAGCAGAAGGTGTAAATACTGTAAAGTCTTACCTATCCGAGCTTGAAAAAGAACAGTTCGATCACGGACAACCACCGGAAGGTAGCAGGCGATTTTTAGGAATAGCTTTCGAGCAGCCCGCATCTTTAATAGACTATTTGCCCAAAAATACCTTAATTGCCATTGACGAAAACGATCAATGTATTGCTCATAGCGATCGCACTTATGAAAACGTCCAAGAACATTGGCAGCAAGATAATAATCGTCATCTCCCGAAAATTCACCGCACATTTGTAGAGTCTTTAGATACCGCTTCAGAATTTAAAAAACTCTACCTAGCCGAACTTGTCGAAGAAATTGGACTAAACCTCGCTTGTCGCCCCGTCCCTGCTACCCCTCATCAATACGCCAAACTTGCCGAAACCTTGCGTAACGAACGCGATCGCCGTTTTTCTACTTGGCTAATTTCTGCTCAACCTAGCCGTTCGGTTTCTTTGCTGCAAGAACACGATTGTCCGGCGCAATTTATCCCCAATCCCCGCGACTACCAAGCGATCGATCGCCTGCAAATTCAACATACCCCTGTAGCGCTTAAGTATTCAGGACTTGCGGAATTAGAAGGCTTTATTTTGCCTACTTTTCGCCTCGTTGTAGTAACTGACCGCGAATTTTACGGGCAGCATTCTTTGGCTTCTCCCGGCTACGTCCGCAAACGCCGTCGCGCTGCTTCTAAACAAGTAGACCCTAATAAACTCGCTCAAGGAGATTATGTAGTTCATAGAAGTCACGGCTTAGGGAAATTTCTTAAGCTAGAAAGCCTGACTATCAATAGAGAAACCCGCGAATACTTAGTAATTCAATACGCTGATGGTTTATTGCGAGTAGCCGCCGATCAAGTAGGTTCGCTAAGTCGGTTTCGCGCTACAAGCGATGCGCCGCCCGTCCTAAACCGAATGTCGGGCAAATCGTGGGCAGCAACTAAAAACAAAGTCCGTAAAGCAATTAAAAAGTTAGCCGTAGATTTGCTCAAACTCTACGCCGCGAGATCCCAGCAAAAAGGCTATGCTTTCCCGCCGGATATGCCTTGGCAAGAAGAAATGGAAGACTCTTTTCCTTACGCCCCCACCCCCGATCAATTGAAAGCGACCGCAGATGTCAAGCGGGATATGGAAAGCGATCGCCCGATGGATAGATTAGTCTGTGGGGATGTCGGTTTTGGAAAAACTGAAGTAGCAATTCGTGCCATATTTAAAGCTGTAACTGCTGGTAAACAAGTAGCTTTACTTGCGCCTACAACTATTTTGACTCAGCAGCATTACCATACACTCAAAGAACGGTTTGCTCCCTACCCAATTCAAGTTGGCTTACTCAATCGCTTTCGCACCGCCGAAGAACGCCGCACTATTCAAGCTCGACTGGCAACGGGGGAACTAGATGTAGTAGTGGGTACGCACCAATTATTAGGTAAAGGGGTAACTATCCGCGATTTGGGTTTATTGGTAATTGATGAAGAACAACGCTTTGGCGTGAATCAAAAAGAAAAAATCAAATCATTGCGAACCAAAGTAGACGTACTGACTTTAAGCGCTACACCCATTCCTCGGACTTTGTATATGTCTTTGTCGGGAATCAGGGAAATGAGCTTAATTACAACTCCGCCACCATCCAGGCGACCGATTAAAACTCATTTATCACCCTACGATTCTGAAACTATCCGCAGTGCTATCCGCCAAGAAATCGATCGCGGCGGGCAGGTATTTTATGTCGTACCGCGCGTAGATGGAATTGAAGAAACCTCGACAAAGTTACGCGATATGCTTCCAGGAGTAAGACTTGCGATCGCTCACGGGCAGATGGATGAGTCGGAACTCGAATCAACCATGCTGACGTTTAATAATGGCGAAGCAGATATTCTTGTTTGTACCACGATTATTGAATCGGGGTTAGATATCCCCAGAGTCAACACAATTTTGATTGAAGACGCGCATAAATTTGGTTTATCGCAGCTATATCAATTGCGCGGTAGAGTAGGAAGGGCGGGTATTCAAGCTCATGCGTGGTTGTTTTACCCCAAACAACAAATGCTATCGGATGCGGCGCGGCAAAGGTTAAGGGCAATTCAAGAATTTGCTACCCTCGGTTCTGGCTATCAGTTATCTATGCGCGATATGGAAATTCGCGGCGTGGGTAACTTGCTAGGGGCGGAACAATCAGGACAAATGGAAGTTATTGGCTTCGATTTGTATATGGAAATATTGCAAGAATCGATTAGAGAAATTCAAGGAGCAGAAATTCCTCAAGTTGAAGATACGCAAATTGACCTGAATTTAACAGCTTTTATTCCCGCCGATTATATTGCTGACTTGGATCAAAAAATGAGTGCCTACAGAGCAGTGGCAACCGCTAGTTCTCAATCGGAATTAGACGCAATTGCTGCCGAATGGAGCGATCGCTTTGGCGCAATTCCACCGGCCGCCAAACAGCTATTGCGAGTAATGGAACTTAAGCAATTAGCCAAGTCTCTCGGTTTTAGTCGGATTAAACCAGAAGCTAAACAGCATATTGCTTTAGAAACGGCAATGGCAGAACCCGCTTGGAACTTAATGATCGAGAATTTACCAGAACATTTGAAGTCGCGCTATGTCTATGCCTCAGGAAAAATCCTCGTTCGCAGCCTTAACTTACTTAAACCTAACCAGCAGTTAGATACCTTGATTGATGCTTTAAGTAAAATGCAAGGAGCAATTCCTGAAGCTGTGATGATATAAGTTTATTTTTATAGGAATTGATTTTATGCAATTGCATTTAGCTACTTGGTGTGAGGTTGAGACTTATTTAGAGCGAAGTCCAGGAATTATTTTACCGATTGGTTCTACTGAGCAA
>JAPJOW010000251.1 GCA_030826005.1 Aliterella sp. RAGGC_92 | reverse complement strand
GCTACCAATTTACTCATGTCGCCTCTTATGAAGCAAATATTGTCTTGCGAAATGCGCTCTTTCTACCCGTTATCAAAGCCGACTATAAGGTAATTCCCTGGGCGACATTTACCGATCCAGAACTTGCGCGTGTTGGATTGAGCGAACAAGAAGCAAAAGAGCGCTACGGTAACGATGTGCAAATAGTAAAACAAGAATATGCTGATGTAGACCGCGCTCAAGCGGAAGCTGCAACGATTGGATTTGCCAAAATTATTGTTAGGCGCAACGGTCAAATATTGGGCGCTCACTTAGTGGGAGAATCGGCGGGAGAATTGATACATGAAATAGTTTTAGCCATGTCCCATAACCTCAA
This sequence comes from Aliterella sp. RAGGC_92, assembly GCA_030826005.1. Taxonomy (GTDB): domain Bacteria; phylum Cyanobacteriota; class Cyanobacteriia; order Cyanobacteriales; family Chroococcidiopsidaceae; genus Aliterella. The sequence goes on along the minus strand of JAPJOW010000251.1, from coordinate 5,587 downwards.
AATCTCTGCTCTAAGCGGCATTCATATCTACCCAACCCTATCAGAACTAAATAGTAATGCGGCTTTTGCTCTAACTCAGCAAAACTATGAAAAAAGCCCTAGATTGCAAAAACTATTACAAAAGGTGTTTCAGTTGTTGCGGGCATTTGGGTAAGGTTTGGTAAGCTAGAATCGCTACGGTAGAGGAGCAAAGTCAGCCTTTATGCACCGGATATTATCAGGAGCGTTGAGCATCGAAAAATTGACTGTGGCGATCGCAAATCTGCCTGTGTCATTACAAGGTACAAAAATAGTCCAACTGTCAGACTTGCACTATGACGGTTTGCGGCTGTCGGAAAAAATGTTGGAGCAAGCAATTTCTGTTGCTAACGAAGCTGAAGCCGATTTAATTGTCTTAACTGGCGATTATGTCACCGACGACCCCTCGCCTATTCATCAATTGGTATTGCGGCTTAAAAGCCTGCAAAGCCGCGCTGGTGTTTACGCTGTACTGGGAAACCACGATCTCTATCACCGCAACTCTAAAGCCGAAATTACTCAGGCGCTAACGGGCGTTGGTATTCATGTATTGTGGAATCAAATTGCTTACCCTTTAGGTCAACAATTACCAATTGTGGGATTAGCTGATTATTGGTCAAAAGAGTTTGAAATAAAACCAGTTATGAGCCAATTGGATGCAGATACGCCCCGGATTGTTTTATCTCATAATCCCGACACGGCGGAACTATTAAAAAAATGGCGCGTAGATTTGCAACTATCTGGTCATACTCATGGAGGTCAAATTATGCTTCCGGGTATTGGCCCGGCGATAACTTTGTACAAAAGCTTTCGCCGCAAGCTTTCTAAGTCGGCGCGTCGCCGAATGCCATTTATGCAAAAAGATTGCGCTAAAGTAGTCCGTCATTGGGAATGGGCGCAAGGCTATCACCATGTAGGAAATAATCAACTATATGTCAATCGCGGTTTGGGAACTTATTTTCCAGGACGCTTGTTTTGTCCGCCCGAAGTTACGATTATTACGTTGATATAGTTAACCCGCCGCGCTACTGTGGTGAAGAAATAAGTAGCAATTCGGCGGGTTGTTGAAGGATGTATTGGTTTTAAACGAACTCAAACAGTTAACTCTAATAAGGTGGACTATAACTCGCAACTTCAATTTAACTTGTGCATTCCACCGAGTCTAATTAAACAGTAATCTTGGCAGTGGATTGACATACCTCCCATAACAACACTTATTCACGGATTTAAGTAAATTAAATGTTTGGATGCTACAAGGAAGTTCTAGCGAGGTGACGGGCGCGGGAGGCACGGGCGCTTGTCAAAAGGGGTTCTTTTTGTGCCTGTAATTAAACTAGCATTAGCTTTTTCTTTATTAGCTCTTAATTTACTAAATTTGACTAGCCTTTACATATCGCAATTGTTAAAAAAATTTCTTAACTAAAAAGTCCTCTCTAGATTTAGAGAGGACTTTAAAAGCGATCTGACTTAGAATTGAGTATTAGTTAGCATCACTTGTCGCCGGATCGGTACTAGAATCGGTTGTAGTTGTACTGTTTTCTGTAGTAGTCGTACTTTGAGTATCTGAACTGCTAGAAGTATCGCTCTTAGCTGGTGCAGTTTCCATTGTGGTTGTACTTTGAGTATTTGAACTGCTAGAGGTATCGCTCTTAGGTGGTGCAGTTTCCGTTGCAGGGGATGGGGAGGTAACAGGAGGAACGCTAATATTAACGTTCTGCTCTGGAGCGGAAACAGCAGGTTGTTGTGGCGCAGGAGAAGTCTGTTGTTGAGGAACGGGAACTAAAACATCTCTAGTTTTTTCGATAATTGTAGTTTCGGTTTTAGTTTCAGGAACAGGACTAGGTTCTGCTCTATTGGGTACAGGGACTACTACTGGGGTTACAGGATTAACATCATCGCGTTGGTTAGCAAACCACACAGCACCCGCCGTTAAAGCTGCTAATGATGCTAATAAAATACCAATTAACAAACCGCGTCCGGCATTTTCATTATCGCGGGAGACTAACGCATCTTCTTGATAGCGTTCAGCAACTTGACCATTAACAAAACCATCTTTATAGGTATTAGCGCCATTAACAGTTTCCGTAGTTTTAGAGATGCTAGTGTGACCGTCAGTATCGTTATATGTTTCTTTACGCACTTCGCGCCCGTAGTTTTGCGGATCGTTTGAATTAGCCATAATATTGTTAGAACTTCCTTTGTAGTTAAAAATGTTGAATTATTAGCAACTTGTAAAAATACTGGGTTGTATTTTTATGTCTTATTTGTTACTTAAGCTTTAGTTGTTATTAGAATAACTTTTGAACTTGCTCAAACGGCTCTATCTACAGATGGGATTAGATCGTCTATCTAAGGACTGATTACGATCGCAAATAATTACTAAAGTCTGTCTGCATCCTTAATTTTGAATCGCAAGTTGGTATTTTCTGGTCTAGATAGGGAATCCTATAAATAGAGGAAATATCAATTGACAGTTTTTATATGGGTAGTGCTATCGAGTTTGGTTGTTTGGTGCGATCGCGCAACTCACTGTTAGGAATTGGCAAAGTTACAGAAATAACTCCCGATGATGCGGTTGTTGAGTATTTTTGCTCTCTAGGGCGACGGATTCACAAAACCTTACCTCTAGACTCGCTCACTAGAGTTAAGCTGCCAAAACAGACGCGATGCTATCTGCAATTAGAAGATAAAGACACTTGGACAATTGGCAGAGTTTACGCCGAGGATAACTATGAGTATCAAATCGATTTGCCCGATCGCCAGACGATAGTAGTATCCGAGCAAGAAATTTATGTAAGATGCGATCGCCCGATTACAGATCCGATTGAAATATTGGCGATGAAGGGTCACGAAACGCCTTATTTTCACTCTAAGCGATCGCGTTTCGTGCAATCTCTACTCCAACAACGGGCGGTTAGTCGCGGTATGACCGGACTTATCTCGGCTAATATTGCCCTTTATCCCCATCAAGTAGAAGTTGTGCGGCGGGTACTAGAAGACCCCATTGGGCGCTATTTGTTGGCGGACGAGGTGGGACTAGGGAAGACGATTGAGGCGGGAGCTATACTGCGGCAATACCTCTTAGACGAGCCGCGCGGACAAGTATTAATCGTAGTGCCTCAATACCTTTTGGCGCAATGGCAGCAAGAATTGGAAACTAAGTTTTATCTCTCTAATTTTGCCAAGCGGGTACAGTTAATTGCGGTGGAAGATTGGACGAAAATTACCCGTAAAGATATTAAATTTCTGATTTTGGATGAAGCACACCACATTGCTGCAATGGCTTCATCTTCAAGTAAGGTGCAAAATCAGTGTTTTGAGACTTACAAACAAATTGCTCATCAGTGCGATCGCTTGCTCTTATTATCTGCAACCCCTGTGTTAAATCACGAGCAGGATTTTTTGACAATGCTACATCTGCTCGATCCTACTACTTACAAGCTTGAAGATTTAGCAGGTTTCAGCGCCAAAGTGTTGAAGCGTCAGGAAATTGGTAGAGTGCTGCTGGCTTTTAAAGCTGGTGCAAAGCCCTTTGTTTTAAAAACAAATCTTAGTAAATTGCAAAGTCTTTTTCCCAATGACACTTATTTATTAAATCTTCTAAACCAGTTACAGCAAAGCTTAGAGCAAAACATCTCTGCTACCGAGTTAGATAAAATGGTGCAGGTAATTCGCAATCATATCAGCGATACTTACCGATTACACCGCCGGATGCTGCGTAACCGCCGCGCTACTGTTGAAGATGTAATTTTTGACCGCAATGCTATACCTAAAACCGAATATGACTTAGACGATCGCTCTTATCCCATTCACGAACTATTAGAGGAATGGCGAACGGTTGCACCAAAAGGACAATATACGCGGATTTATTTACTATTATTTCGCGCTGCTGGGACTTGGTTGGGGGTTTTAAAAGCAGCGATCGCGGCTCGTTTGAAGGGCGTATCTAATGCAGATTTAGTTAAAGATTTTGGCAGCGAAGATGTGCGCCTTTTAGTTGAAACTCCTAAGTTTTCCGGGGAAACGGAGATTTTGCAAGCTTTACTCAATATTTTGCAACAACCATCCGAAGAAGGCGATCGCCTAGAATTATTGCAAACTGTCTTGCTTTACCACCTATCGGAAGTTCTCAAACTCCAGTCTTATCAAAAAGATACTGCTAAATTGCTAGAGCAAGTACAAAAAAGAATTGATAGACCTTTAAAGAGCGATCGCCTACCGAAAATAATTGTATTTACAAGCTTTGTGCAGACTTGCGCGGAAATTAAAAGTTTTTTGGTTTTGGCTTTTGGGGAAAGTGCGATCGCAGTTCATCAATTTGGTGCATCACGAGAACAAGCTGAAGATAATATCAACCGATTCAAAAACAATCCTAACTGTTTTATCTTAATTAGCGATTTTTCTGGAGAAGAAGGACGCAACTTACAATTTGCTGATGGATTGATTCATTTTGACTTACCTTGGTCGCCGAATCGTTTAGAACAAAGATTAGGCAGAATTGACCGGATTGGGGGTAAAGTAGCAATCAATTCTTGGTTACTGGTAGGGGTAGATTTGCCCGATAGTCCTCATCAGGCTTGGTATGAGTTACTAAAATCGGGATTTGGCATATTTACTCAATCGATCGCCAGCTTGCAGTTTTATGTTGATGAAAAGTTACCAGAATTAGAAACTATTTTGTTTAATTCTGGCGCTACAGGACTAATAGAGGCGACTTCTCAAATTAAAACAGACATTGAGATCGAACACATAAAAATCAGCGAACAAAATGTTTTAGATGATATAGATGCAAACGATGAAAATGCGCTTTCCTATTTCCAAGAATTAGAAACCTACGACGATCGCCACCAAGAATTGCAAAATGCTACAGAAAGCTGGCTGTGTAGTGCTTTGCAGTTTCTCCGAGTCGATAACCCCGATATAGCTGGAGTTTGTCAATACCAACCGAGCGATCGCACTCTAGTACCCGCTAACGTAATAGTTGAACGCTTTTCTACCTCAGCAAAAAAGCCTGGAACTTACAATCGCAGGTTAGCAAACAAACATTCTGGGATCGACCTTTACCGCATTGGCGAAGGATTTACAGAAAAGTTAGCGTCTTATATGTATTGGGACGATCGCGGACAAGCCTTTGCAATGTGGCGACACGACAAAGCATGGGATGCAGGAGAAGGTACAGAATGGCTGGGATTTCGCTTTGATTATACGGTAGAAGCTAACTTAACTTTTGCCAAAGATTCCCCTCTCAATAAGTTAGAGATTAAAACCCTCCGACGACGCGCCGATGCGTTGTTTCCACCCAAATTAGAGACAGTTTTTGTCAATGCGCGGATGGAAATTGTGGAAGATACAGGGTTATTAAATATCTTGCAACGTCCTTACTATGGCAAAGACAGCGATTACCGCGACTACAACTTGGCAAAAGACCGCTTGTCAATTATTGATGAATTTATCGATCCGGGTAAATGGTCTAACTTCTGTCAACTAGCGCGGAAAACTTCAGAAAAATTGTTGCGCGATCGCCCAAATTTTAGCGAACTATGCCAACAACGAGCCAAAGTTGCAACTT
>JAPJOW010000013.1:28343-32157 GCA_030826005.1 Aliterella sp. RAGGC_92 | reverse complement strand
AGTACAAATCCAATAGCTGAAATTGAAGCTACATTAGATTATGTAGAAGAGACACCTGTACGATATAGAATTAATTTTACTGTAGTCGGGCAAAAGCTTGAAATTGTAGATGAAGTTATAGAAAATAAGTACCCTTTTAGAGGAAACAATGATGTATATTTTTTCTACCGTTATCAAAATGGTCATCCAGTTTTAAATATTAAAAATAATATTGAAGGAGCGAGGAGCGAACGCTCTTTACGCCGAGAAGATATTAATTCAGAACAGTCTATTTTATCCCAGAGAAAAGATCCAGATCAATATCCAGAACTTACTTATTTAAACAATCAATTTTCAAACATTAGTTTATATAGGGAATGGCATATAGGACGTAACTCTCAAGCAAGAATGCCTCAAAAAACTGACTTGCCAGAACATCCACTATTAGAAGATGGTAGTAATTTAGGGCTGGTTTTAAATAATTTACAATATCAAGTAGGTGCAAGAGATGTAATTGAAAAGCTTAAGAAGTTTTATGATGAAGCCGAAGAACTTGCCCCGAAAATATACGGTGGTACAGTACAAATATTTATTCGGGAAACTGGTTTAAATCAACCAATTCCTGCTACTCGCTTATCAGATGGTACGCTAAGATATTTATTTTTAATGGCTTTACTTCTCGACCCAACTCCACCGCCAGTAATATGTATTGAAGAACCAGAAATTGGCTTACATCCAGATATTATTCCTGCCATTGCTGAAATGCTAATTGAGGCATCTAAGCGGACACAAATAATTGTTACAACTCATTCTGATGCTCTCATATCATCCCTTCCGCCAGAGTCGGTATTAGTGTGCGAAAAAGACATAACCGGAACTCATTTGCACCGTCTTAACTCTAATCAACTTAATACTTGGTTGGAAAATTATAGTTTAGGCGATCTTTGGCGTATGGGTGAAATTGGTGGAAATCGATAGTGATGGAAATTCGTATTTATATAGAAGGAGGTGGGGATGGAAAGAACTCTAAAGCTTTGTTACGCCAAGGATTTAATCAATTTTTTAGAGATTTAGTAGAAATTGCCCGAAATAATCAAATTAAGTGGGATGTGGTTCTCTGTGGTTCTCGAAATAATGCTTTTAGAGATTTTAAAAATGCCTTTAAAACCCATCCCAACGCATTTATAGTATTACTTGTAGACTCAGAAGCCCCAGTTAGTAGAACTCCTTGGGAACATCTGAGGGTGATAGATAACTGGGAATCACCAAACGTTGACGATATTCATTGCCATTTGATGGTTCAATCAATGGAAGCATGGTTTATTGCTGATGTTGAAGCTTTAAAAAAGTATTATGGGCAGAGGTTTAAAGAAAATCCTATTTTTAAAACTCAAAACGTAGAGAAAATCTCCAAAGATTCATTAGAGCCAAGCTTGAAAATAGCTAGTTGTAATACTACTAAAGGTGAATATAGAAAAATTCAACATGCAGCAGAGCTTTTAGAAATGATAGAGGTAGCCAAGGTACGCAAAGCTTCTGCTCACTGCGATCGCTTATTTATTACCCTAACCCAAAAAATGACGGAAATTGTTGAAAATAAACATAATCCTTAACTAAAACCAACGATTCAATGAATTTTTATCCTGCGGCGATCGCCTGGCACAATGGTAAACTTGTCGAACGCGAACAAGCTGCCCCCTCTATCGCCAGTCATTCTCTACATTTAGGCGTTGGCGTATTTGATGGCATTATGGCTTACTGCAATAGCGGTTGTTATTACATTCATCGCTTGGAAGCTCATTTAGACCGTTTGCGTCATGGCTCGTTGCAGATGGGATTAGAATTTGATTGGTCAAATAACGAACTAAAATCGGGGCTTTTAGAATTATTAGAAGCAATACCGCCAAATAATTACTACATCCGCCCCATTGTTTACCGTAGCGGTGCTTATCTAAACTTCAACGATGATATGCCTGTAGATGTAACTATTTTGGCAGTAACTATCGCCCGTGACGAGGCTACACCCCTTCGCTGTCACATTTCAAAATACGAGCGCGTTTCAAGTAAAGCAATTCCGGTAACGTGGAAGCTATGCGGAAGTTATGTAAATAGCTACCTCAGTCGTCGTGCTGCTCAAAAAGAGGGTTTTCACGATGCGATAATGCTCGATGCGGAAGGTAAAATCGCTGAAGCCTCTGCTGCTAATATTTTTTTCCTGCAAGCCAATACCGTTGTTACCCCTGCACTCAATGCTAATATTTTTCCTGGGATTACCCGCGCTACGTTGCTTGATATTGCTAAATCCATAAATATTGAAGTAATCGAACGCGATATTACCCCTAGGGAACTAGCAAATTTTGATGGCGCTTTTTTAGCTGCAACGATGATGGAATTAAAGCCAATTGCAAGTATTGATAGCCATACATACGATACCTGCAACCATTCACTATTTAGGCAGTTTTTACACCAATTTCGCCAAATTACCCACCAAAAATAAACTTTTTGCTGATAGGTCTAAAACAAAAGCGCCGCAGCAATTAAGTCCATACGATACATTCAATATTGAGCAATCTGCAACGCCAGCTATGAACGTTTCGCCCGAACCCTCAACGCCAAACTTTAATCAAGGCAAGCCTACTATGCGTAACGCCGATTATCGGGAGTTAGAGAGAAAAAAACTCAGCCCGATGATGCAGCATTACGTTGAAATTAAAGAGCAGTATCCTCACGCGCTGCTATTGTACCGAGTTGGCGATTTTTACGAAGTATTTTTTCAAGATGCTTGCACGGTTTCCGAACAATTAGAATTAGTTTTAACTAGCATCCAAGCCGGGAAAGAAATCGGACGAGTGCCAATGTCCGGCGTACCTCACCATGCTATAGACCGCTACTGTGCCATGTTAGTCGAAAAAGGATTTGCGATCGCAATTTGCGACCAAGTAGAAGATGCGTCGGTAGCGGCGGCGCAAAATCGCCAGGTAAAGCGCGAAGTAACGAAAGTCATCACTCCCGGTACATTGCTAGATGAAGGAATGCTTAATGCTCGGCGCAACAACTTTCTCGCCGCCGTAGTTATGGCTGGAGAACACTGGGGTTTAGCTTACGCAGATATCTCCACCGGAGAATTTCTCACAACTCAATCGAGCAATTTAGAGCATTTAACTCAAGAATTAATGCGTTTGCAGCCGTCAGAAGTCCTATTTCCTACCAACGCCCCCGATTTAGGTAGTTTATTGCGCCCCGGAGAAAAGTCCGAACACTTGCCTAACTGCTTGCCTAGCTCGTTTTGCTATGCCCTGCGTAGTCAAACTCCTTTTACCCACTCAGAAGCTCGAAGTCGGCTGTTGCAGCGCTTTAAAATGCGTAGTCTAGAAGGAATTGGCTTAGAACACTTACCTCTAGCCATGCGGGCGGCGGGGGGCTTGTTAGAATACTTAGAAGCTACTCAAAAAGAAAACCCTGTAGCGCTGCAATTACTGCGGACTTATACGATTACAGACTACTTAATTGTTGACAGTCAAAGCCGCCGCAATCTAGAAATTACTCAAACTGTCCGCGATGGGATACTACATGGTTCTTTATTATGGGCAATCGATAAAACCAGTACGGCAATGGGTGGTAGAGCTTTGCGGCGCTGGTTTTTGCAACCATTGTTAGATATTAAAAGTATCAACGCACGCCTTGATACAATTCAAGAATTAATTGCAGATACAGCCCTGCGTCACGACTTAAGGCAACTATTACGGCAAATTTATGATTTAGAAAGACTAACGGGACGAGCAAGTTCGGGAAGTGCTAACGCGCGCGATTTAGTCTCTTTAGCCGATTCTTTATT
>JAPJOW010000013.1:0-28243 GCA_030826005.1 Aliterella sp. RAGGC_92 | reverse complement strand
GAAATTATCCGCAATACTTCGCGCGCGGTGGCGGCGGCGGATGTATTGTGTGGTTTTGCTGAAGTAGCGGTGTATCAAGGCTACTGTCGTCCGCACATGGTAGAAGGGCGAGAAATAAAAATTATTGATGGTCGTCATCCGGTAGTCGAGCAATCTTTGCCATCAGGGTTTTTTGTGCCAAATTCGTCAATGTTGGGGTGGAAAGACAGCCAAAAAGCTGAAAAGAAGCCGGATTTAGTAATTTTAACCGGGCCAAATGCCAGTGGCAAAAGCTGCTACTTGCGGCAACTAGGATTAATTCAGTTAATGGCTCAAGTGGGTTGCTTTGTTCCCGCAAAAGAGGCAATACTTGGGATATGCGATCGCATTTTTACCCGTGTAGGCGCAGTAGATGACCTAGCTACCGGGCAATCTACCTTTATGGTAGAGATGAACGAAACGGCAAATATCCTCAATCACGCAACTTCAAATTCCCTCGTACTACTAGATGAAATTGGGCGTGGTACGGCAACTTTTGACGGACTTTCAATTGCTTGGGCGGTAGCAGAGTATTTAGCTTCAGAAATTAAAGCGCGCACGATTTTTGCCACTCACTACCACGAGATGAATGAATTAGCTTCAATGATGCCCAATGTTGCTAATTACCAAGTCACTGTTAAAGAATTACCCGACCAAATTATATTTTTGCACCAAGTCCAACCGGGCGGTGCGGATAAATCTTACGGAATTGAAGCGGGAAGACTAGCGGGTTTACCTCCCGTCGTGATTGGACGCGCTAAAGAAGTCATGGGACAAATTGAAAAGCATAGTAAAATTGCTATGGGACTGCGATCGCAAATTAACAAGTTGTAAAGAGTTGTTAGAGGTGCTGATCCTAAAGTTAGAATTGTCAATAAGTCCAGAGAAATAGTTACTGTTGTTACACTTGATTGCAAAACAAGTTACAAGTACAAGCGGCATGATAATTTCCGATCTGGATGCAAGGCAAACATCAACCATTAGGAGAACATCGCTCGTGGCAATTCAACCCCAGGGACTACCATCTAACGATTTCAAGCGTGAAGATATTAGCGAATATGTTGCTCATCTTCAACTACACATGGCTTTGCAAGCGCGTAACCTAGTCCCCACCCTCAACACTGTGGGCGATAGCCGCGAACAATTGCTGCATCAAACCCAAGCAAATTTTGAAAAATTAGTTTCTCGTCAAGCACTTTAAATCTTCATAAATTAGACCTGGCAATGGAATTACAGTTAATTATGTCAGGTTTAATTTTAAAATCGCTCTAAAGAATTAGCGGCATAAGTTCAGAAAGTCGTTAAAATATTTGTGCAGCATATTAACTAACTTTAGGCTGGATTCCAACCAGACGAATCATGACTTCAGTACTTCCTCAAAATCTAAACGTTGTTATTCGCACGGTTCAACGCCGGGATATAGAAGGAATTGAGCGTCTTTGTGCCGAATCGTTCGCGTCTGAAAAACCGATGACGACGCAAAATCAATTAAAACTACTGCGTCGCTGGTATGGCTTGCTAAAGTTTTTAAATTTGTTTCCCAATCCCCTGCAATACCATTACTGTATTTACGTCGCCGAGCAAGCCAAACGCGTCCAAGGTACGATTCAAATTTCCCCTTGCAACCGCACTCGCAGCACTTGGCGGGTAGAAAGACTATTGGTAGACGCTCAATCCCGCGCTCAGGGAGTTGGTTCTCAATTACTTCGCTACTGTTTTGAAGCTGTAGGCGAAGCTAGAACTTGGCTATTAGAAGTGGATATTAATGATAAAGAATCCCTAGCTCTTTATCGACAAAATGGCTTTCAAACTCTAGCTCAACAAACTTACTGGGAAATTACCCCCACTTTGTTGCAAGAATTGGCACTGCGCGAACCGGATTTACCAAATCTTTTGCCTGTAAGCAACGCAGACGCTCAATTGTTATACCAATTAGATACAGCATCCATGCCGCCATTGGTGCGTCAAGTATTTGACCGCAATGCAGACGACTTTAAAACTAGCTTGCTAGGTGGCATTGTTGCCGCCGTACAGCAGTGGATGAACAAGCTAGAAGTAGTTAGTGGCTATGTGTTTGAACCTCAACGCAAAGCCGCAATTGGTTACTTTCAAATTCGGATGTGTCGCAAAGGTACGCAAGCTCATGTAGCGACGCTGACTGTCCACCCCGCCTATACTTGGCTTTATCCCGAACTATTATCTCAATTAGCTCGAATTGCTCAAGACTTACCGCCGCAATCGTTGCAACTAGCGTCGGCTGACTACCAGCAAGAAAGAGAAGAATATTTAGAGCAGATTGGCGCTAAAAGAATGGAACACACTTTGATGATGTCGCGTTCGGTATATCACAAGCTGCGCGAGTCTAAATTTGTGTCTTTAGAAGGATTACAGTGGTCGGAAATGTTGCAAGGATTTCAACCCGCCCGCAAGCCTGTAGCTGGGGGGATGTCTTGGCTTGGGCAACCAAAACAGCAGTTGTCGCCGATAGAAGTGACAAACGATCCTAACTTAATAAATTCCGAACCCAATAATTACTCTAATTTGGAATCGCCGCCACCACCAGAATTAGGCAACCAGTAAGCATTGGAAAACTCATGCCACCGAGGATATCCGCCCTAGGCTTAGATATTGGCAAAAAGCGCATCGGTGTAGCTGGTTGCGACGGTACGGGATTGATTGCCACAGGTTTAACTACTATAGAGCGTCAATCTTTTGCTTTAGATGTCGCCCAACTGCAACAGTTGGTGCAAGCACGAGAAGCACAAATACTTGTAGTTGGTTTACCCTACACAATGAATGGAGAATTAGGTTTTCAAGCTAAACAAGTGCAAAAATTAGCGCCGAAACTCTCCCAGGCGCTAAATTTGCCAGTGGAATACATAGATGAACGCCTAACTTCAGTAGAAGCCGAGCAATTAATTAGTCAAGACAAAAAGCCCGCTCACTTCGTCGATAAAGGATTAATCGATCGCCTAGCAGCCGCAATTATCTTACAACGTTGGCTAGATTTAAGGCGCAGCCGCAACCAATTACAGGCTTTAGATCGTCCCCTTATTTAAGTTAAATGAAGTTAAACTCGCATCCCGTGATATCCTGAAAGCTGACAAATAGCAACTAATGAACGCGCAAGTAAATTAGTCACTTTTGTTATTAATCAATTGACAGTCCCCCATCGTCTATGTTTTCATCCCCATCCCCTGAAGAAAACGATCCATCCCCAACAGCGTCCATCACCCTTACAGATGAAACTGGGCGGAGTCTTCCCTGTTATATCGAGCGATCGCTATTTGTCGGGGATATCGAATATGTTTTACTGCTGCCAGAAGACTCGGCTATCGAAATTTTCGCCTGGCATAGCGATGGCGATGAGGAAGAAGCCGTACCGATAGAAGATGAGGAAACTATAGACCAAATCTTTACTACCGCCGAAGCTGTACTTGCCGAACAAAACTTAATTCTCCGTCGCACGGCTTTCGCCCTCACGGTTGCGGGCGAACTTCCCCCGGTAGAAGATGCGGAGCTATTTACTTTAGAAATTGAAGAAGAAGGCTCGGAATTAGAACCAGAACAGTTGCAATTACTGGCAAACTTTTATCATCAAGAGCAAGAATACTCAATTTATACACCCCTCGACCCTTTGCTGTTTTTTGCCAAGATGAATTCCGCCGGCAAGCCAGAGTTACTTTCCCAAGAAGAATTTAGTAAAATTCAGCCGCTACTAGAGGAGCAGCTATTTGACGAAATGGACTAATTGAGATTGCTTAACAGCAAACGTAGTTATTTAGGGCAGTTAAACAAAATGAAAGTAATGCAAAAAGCTTTCAAATGGGCGCTTATATTACTCGTACCAGCTTTAGGACTAGGCACTTGGCTAGGCTGGAGTTGGTGGAATAAATCAATTTCGCCAACTCAAAACGATCGCGTGACGGAAATTAGAGTTAAACCAGGAACGGCAGCCCAGCAAATCGGTCAGCAATTAGAAGACGCGGGGGTAATTCGTTCTAGCCAAGCTTGGAACTTGTGGGCGCGCTACTTGCAGAAGCAAGAACCAACGGGAGGCTTTAAAGCTGGAGAGTATGTCATCGTTCCAAATCAATCTTTACCCGCCGTTGCCGCGCAAATCTGGCGGGGTAAGGTTATCGAACTAAGTTTTACCATTCCTGAAGGTTGGTCGCTGCGGCAAATGGGAGAATACTTTGAAAAACAAGGGTTTTTCTCGGCGCAGGAGTTTTTGGCGGCAACGAGAAAAATACCTAGAAATGAGTATCCCTGGTTGCCTGCTAACTTACCGCACTTAGAAGGATTTTTGTATCCCGATACCTACAAGCTGAATGGCGATAGCGTCACCCCCGAAATTATCATCAGGCAAATGCTCAACCAATTTCAAGTAGTAGCTTTGCCAATTTACGAACAAGGTAAAAACCAAACAGATTTAGACTTGTTGGAATGGGTAACGTTAGGGAGCATTGTAGAAAAAGAAGCCGTAATTCCCCAGGAGCGCTCGCGCATTGCGGGAGTATTTGCTGCGAGGTTGCGCAAAGGAATGCTGCTGCAAACTGACCCAACGGTAGAATACGCGCTAAATATTCGCCAAACTAAAGAACAGCCTTTGACTTTTGCTCAAATTAAAGTAGCAAGTCCCTACAATACCTATGTTGTTCCTGGCTTACCGCCTACCCCGATCGCCAGTCCCGGTAAAGCTAGTTTAAAAGCCGCAATGTACCCCGAAAAGACTCCTTATCTGTACTTTGTAGCGCGTTACGATGGTACTCATGTATTTAGCAAAACTTTAAGCGAACATACGGCGGCGCAAGTAGCTATTCGCAGACAAGTTTCGGCACAATAAACTAACTTAAAAACTGACTATGGCATGGCACGAATATCTACAGCCGGATTTAATTTTACAAAACTCAGTTTTAAGTTTAACTCCCGACCTAATCGCCCAGTATCAACTTAAAGGGCTAGTTTTAGATGTGGATGAAACCCTCGTGCCTGTCAAAGTTACTACCGCTTCCCCCGAACTAAAAGATTGGGTAAATAGTATTCGGCAAACAACCAAGCTATGGCTAGTAAGTAACAACCTCAGCGATGTCCGCATTGGTGGGATTGCTCGTTCCTTAGACTTACCTTACATTTTAGGGGCGGTCAAACCATCGCGGCGCAAATTAAGACAAGCGGTGACAGCAATGGATTTACCTGTAGAACAAATTGCGATGGTAGGCGATCGCTTATTTACAGATGTAATTGCTGGCAATCGTTTGGGAATGTTCACAATTTTAGTAGACCCCATCCTCGATCCGGGTGAAGCGGTGCGCTCCTATCCAGTGCGAAATTTTGAGGTATTAGTGTCGAAATTTATGGGCGCTACCATCGCACCGAAACAAAAAGTAACAAAATAGGATAGAACTTAGGAAATCTAAAGAAAATATTACAAGTAGCTTATTTTAAAAAAATATCTGTAATGATAGATACAGTTCAAATAGAGTCAGCTTTATAAAGACTCTAGTTATAAATACCAATAAATAACTTCGTAAAGCGTCAGCCTCACGTATAGAGGAACTGGCGCTTTACAATTTGTCTATAAAACAGACAAACCTATTTTAATGTCCCAAACCATAGTTGTAAAAATTGGCACTTCGAGCCTGACTCAAGTAAAAACAGGACAGCTTGCCTTATCGACGATCGCTACATTGGTAGAAGTTTTAAGTCAGTTGCACCAGCAAGGTCACAAAGTAATTTTGGTATCTTCTGGGGCGGTAGGGGTAGGCTGTGCGAGGCTAGGACTGACTGAAAGACCGAAAGAAGTTGCCCTCAAACAAGCGGTAGCCGCCGTAGGTCAAGGGCGGTTAATGCGGGTATACGACGATTTATTTAATACATTACAGCAGCCTATTGCTCAAGTGCTGTTAACTCGCGGTGACTTAGTAGCCCGTAGCCGTTATATCAATGTCTACCGTACTTTTGCGGAGTTACTCAAGTTAGGCGTTATTCCGGTAGTAAACGAAAATGACACTGTAGCGGTAGATGAATTGAAGTTTGGAGATAACGATACTTTATCTGCCTTAGTTGCGAGTTTAGTAGAAGCAGACTGGTTATTTTTATTAACCGATGTCGATCGCCTTTATTCTGCCGATCCGCGCTCGTTTCCCGACGCGCAACCCATTTCTGTAGTTAAAGATATCAATGAATTAGCCCAGATGCAGGTAAACCCAGGCGATCGCGGCTCTAAGTGGGGTACGGGGGGAATGATGACAAAAATTGCCGCCGCCCGCATTGCTACCGCCGCCGGAGTGCGGACAGTAATTACTCAAGGCAATCCCTACAATATTGTGAAAATTTTGCAAGGAGAAGCTTTAGGGACGGAGTTTGAACCCCAAAAAGTGCCAAATAGAGCGCGCAAACGTTGGATTGCTTATGGTTTAGTACCAATGGGCAAACTAACTCTAGATGGAGGTGCGGTTAAAGCGATTGTTCAAGAAAGAAAATCATTATTAGCGGCGGGAATTACTGCTATTGCTGGAGACTTTGAAAGTCAAGAAGCAGTGGAATTATGCGACCTAGGCGGTAAAGCGATCGCTAGAGGCATTGTTAACTACAACAGCAGCGAACTCCAACAGATATTGGGGCGACATTCGAGCGAGATATCAGCGATTTTGGGCTACACGGCGGCGGAAACTGTAGTTCACCGCGATAACCTCGTTTTAACTTAATGGCGATACTTTTTACCCTCCGCAATTTTTATTTTTAGATTCAATCCATTTATCTCCGAGCGAATATAGGAAAGTAAAGCGTAGATAAAAATAACTATGCCCATCATTTCCATAAATTCTTCAATGGAGGTAAGAACAGATGTGACAAAGGTCTTTTGGGTATAAAGCTCGTCATGAACTCCAGCCAACAATTCCATCCCAATCGCCCCACCGATAAAAACTGTACCCGCCGTCAAAAATAAGCGTTTTGTTTTAGGGGGGAGAGCATTGATAAATTTTAAAAATCCCAAAAATACCGCGATCGCAAAAATCGCGCCCGGAATCACCCAAGCATAGTAGAGAAAACCACTTGTATTCAGGGAATTTCTCAAGGGATCTATAAATTTTTCGTGAATTGAAACTGCTTCATCAAGGGATAGGTACGCAAAAATAACTGCCAATACTCTCCAATAATTGACATAGCGATCGCTTACTAACTTTTTTGCCCTGGCAATTACAGCTAGTAACACGGCACAAAATAATAAAGCTGACCAAGAGTAGAGTGTAGGAATATTTTGTTCTACATTGACATTAAATATCGGTGCGAAAGTATCTCTTAAAGGATAATCTGGTAGAAAATAAACGCAGAACTGGAAAAACAAACTGCACAAAACTAAACTCGACACCAAAATAACTAAAAAACGGGTAGTTTTTTCAGGAGACAAAGAAAAGCTTAAGTCTCTAGGTGATGAGCTTGTTATTTGAGAATAATTATTTGTTTGTTCGACTAATTTTAAATTTGTGTTCCCATAAGATTGGGACTTAGAAAACTGGTTCGCGCTCCTGCGTGGTAATACAACATTTTCCATTAAATACTCAATAGTTTGCTGTTTTACCCAACCGCATTCTACAAGAATTGTTCCTAGACGCTTTCCCGATTGGCTTTGCTTTTGGAGGGCAAGCTCTAGTTGCTCTGGCGCGATCGTACCCGCTTCAATTAGATACGCTCCTAGGGGTTTTGATATATCTGTTTGTTCTTCCGTTTTACTAATCAATTTTTTGACCTCATTTTCGAGCCAAGCTCGTTAATCTACTCATGCTCTGCTTGTTTTTACCTGGCTAAATAAGTAAATATACATAACACCAAGCTTGTTTAAGGTTAGTTTAACTAAGAATAGATTAAGAAAACATAAAGTTTAGGTAAAAGCAGTAAAAATTTTAGTGCGTAAAATTTTTATAGGACTATATCTACGGAGGTAGAGCAATTGTCTACTGGCGATTAAGGATTGGGAGTGAAACGCAAATAGTTAAAGTATTGGTTTATAAAAAATCTTCTTAGCTCGCCTACTAGGGTTTGAACCCGATTGCTTATAGCTAAAGTCGGTTTAAGCCGACTACAGAGAAAAAGATTTTAGACTTTTGTAAGATGTTTAAAGACTTGAGGAAAAGAGATCGCGCCAACAGTATCCGTTGCCGATGTCAAGTTTAAGGAAAAAACTGTGGATTTAAACTGTAAAAAATTCTGCTATTAATTGTGAGACAACCTAAAGCTGCTAGATCATGCGATCTGTGCCGCAAAATAACTATCAAAAACGCGCGCGATCGCATACTTTAATGCGATCGCGCCTGTAATACTCTCACACTAAGAACTAGGTAAGCTTTGTTTGGTTAAAACTTGACGAATGGCAATTAAAACTATGCCGACACCCGTAAACGCCAATGCCAGAATGCGACTTTCAACAGACGCAAAAGCAACAAGAGCCAAATTAAACAGCAACGCTAAAGCTGGAACTACGAAAGGAACTTGAAACCCGCTTGTGCGAGGTTCTCGGCGTTTGGTAATTAACAGAGAAATATTTACTAAACAAAACATTGCTAGTAACAAAGTTGCTGTAGCCCCAGCTAAAAATTCTAATCTACCAGAAAGCGCTAAAGCAATTGCGATCGGTAAAATAACTATTAGCGTCCGATAGGGAGTAGCACGCTTAGAGTGTAATTTTCCTAACCAAGCTGGCAATAGCCCTTCCCGCGACATCCCGTAAAGCAGCCGCGAGGCGGTAACAAAATTTAGCAACCCCGTATTGAGAATTGCAAATAGCGGAATAAAAGTAAAGATAATTCGGGGGAAATTGGGTTGCGACTGGCTGACTACATCAAGTAAAGGAGCTTTGGAGTTGGCAAGCTCCACCGGGCTGATTACCTGAGTAGCAAGCCAAGAAACAAGCACGTATACAATTCCAGCAATGCCCAAGGATAGCAGGATCGCTTTAGGAACATTGCGCTCAGGATTTTTTACTTCTTCAGCAACATTGACAATATCTTCAAATCCAATAAAGGCGTAGAAGGCAAGCGATGCTCCTTGTAAAATTGGTATCCAACCTGTAGCGGGCGTTTCAACAATCGCGGTAGCTGCCGTCGCTTCCCCTCCCCCAAATACAAACAAGCTGGCTACTAAAATGACAATAACCAACCCCGAAGCTTCAATTGTAGTACAAAAAATATTTAGAGCCGAAGACTCCTCCATGCCTCTAAAATTGACAAAAGCCAAAGCAGAAAAAAGTGTCAAAATAACTAACCAAGTTGGAATGGTGGGGGCAAAAGCGTTGAAATATCCAGCAAAAGCTTTCGATCCTGTCGCCATTGAAACGAGGCAAGTACAAAACATTACCCAACCAACTAAAGTTGAGAGAAAATCGTTGTGAAATGTCCTATGAACGAAGTAAGCAACGCCTCCACTTTTGGGAAATCGGCTGCCAAGTTCGGCATAACTTAAAGCTGTAAGTGCTGCCACAACCATCGCACTTAAAAACGAAACCCATACCAAAGTGCCAGAAAATCCGGCAACTTTGCCAACTAAAGCATAAATTCCAGCGCCGAGAATATCACCTACACCATAAATAACTAGCGTTGGCAGTCCAAACACGCGCTTGAGTGAGTCTGCTTCAGAATTCTCTGTATCGCTGCTTTTCATTTTTTCCATACCACTACTTTTCAGTTATAGAGTGTATTTTCGTCAGTATAAATGGTAGGGGCTTGATAACTGCTAACTGATTGTCAGTATTTGATGGCAAGCAGATTGACGATACGTTGTATGGAAATTAATAGGCGTTGAATAGGATAATTTGGACTTTAATAACAGAATTTTTATTTACAGGAAAAAGTTGATAGCAAAAATGCCCAATCGGTGAGGAAACTAGGCATTTTTAAAGTTATACATTAAATAATTTGTAACTCATTCAGTTACGTTAGGTTTTTTAGAACTGCATTCTTGAACAAAGCAACGCTCTAGTAGTTCGATTTTATATAAATGCCCAAACTGGCGCGGATTTAATATTAGTTTAGTTTCAGAATTAAAGACGGGTTGGTTTAAAAATTGCCATAAAGGAAAGCTGCTTGGATTATTTAGTAAGTTCATAGGGCAGTAGTTATAGAGAGACTCTTGGGTGATTGCTGAAAAATTACAATCTTGTTTACTTTTAAAGATTGCCATAACTAATATTCAATTTGCTTGGTGGGTTCTACGGAATATTTTGGGTAAATTTCTATAAATTATGTAATTTTGCGGATGCGCTAGGTACAAAATTAGTTTCTTTGTAATAATTTACTGCCGTACTGACAAAAATAGACCTTTTGCACGAATCCACCCAAGCCCCGCGCGTCTCCAAAACTTGGAGACTTTAAATCTAGTTCCGCCCAAAGCAAGGGGGGTAAATAATTTTTACCCAGGAGTTTAATGCCTTCGATTAAAAACACTTACTCAAAAGTCTTAGCCTAGCTTGTCTTGAAGATAGGAGTACGCGCACTTTGTCCAAGCATGATTAACTCTAGGCGGGCTAGACAGACTTGCACAAAAATTTTTGTCACCAACTTATTTAAGATAAATCAGCAAGTTCAATCCTGGAATCGTGCGCGATAAAGTCCATAGCAGCAAAGTTAAATAAAGCAAACCAATTACCCATTGATACCAAGCAAGAGTAGTGACAATTCCTGGTAAGTGTTCGTCCCGCAGCCGGATGTCATTAAAACCCAACTTGAGCAAGTTATTTAAACTAAAATCGTAATAATTAAGCC
The DNA here is from genome assembly GCA_030826005.1 of Aliterella sp. RAGGC_92. Classification (GTDB taxonomy): domain Bacteria; phylum Cyanobacteriota; class Cyanobacteriia; order Cyanobacteriales; family Chroococcidiopsidaceae; genus Aliterella. The sequence continues at coordinate 17,465 of JAPJOW010000013.1, read as the reverse complement.
AATTCCAGCGATTTGTCCACAATACGGGCATATAACGCTCGCGAAAGAGGGGAAAGCGTGGCATCACTGGCAATCTGCCAATCAATAATCTTAATTGCCGCATACTGCCATCTTCTACAAAATAGCTGCTATTCATCAAATCGTGATAGCGTCCTTTTTGGTAAAGCCTAGCAACTAAAACTAGCGGAATTGGTAAAACGATCGCTTCGGTGCAACCCAAGGTCAAAAATGGCTGAGTTGAGGTGCGAAAAATCGCAATTAAGCCAAACAGTACCAATAAGCAAAAACTACTAAGTACGCAGCTAGTTTCGTAAACTGTGGGTAAAATTTTTTGCGGGTGCAACCGTCGCCAACGGTCAATTAGCCAAAATATTAACCCAAATTGGGCGATCGCAATTGTCCCCACGCCAAACACCAACCAAAAACTCGTACCGTAACGACTCAGTAACAGTAATAAACCCAAAGCCAACCATTGCCAAGCAAGTAATACCCATTCTGCGGATGAAATAGCTTTTGTTGCTACCAAGACTTCGCGGACTTTGATATAAGTATTGAGATCGATTTGGTCTAAGCTCAAAACTTCGCCTAAATTGCGAAAAGGCTGCTCTTGACGGTACTTAGCGATCGCATTAACTTGAATAGGTGAAAACCCTAGTTTTAGCAAGCTTTGGGAACTTGCGGTATTAATGTTTATGCCTAATAATTGCTGTCGTAACTCATCGCGGCGTAGTTTTTGAGTAGTGTAATCTAACTGATTGGCATCGCCTATTTGCTGTAATTGCCTAAAGTTTTGAATCAGGTTTCGCAATACATTTTCATTGCCTTGTATTATGGGTACTTGAATCGCGCTGCCAATTTGTCCTGGATTGCCGAGAATTTTGGCAGCTTCCGCATCAAAATTAAGATCGGATACGTTTAAATAAGCTGAAGAATTAGCAAAAGCTGCATCGCTAAAATCTGCTTGATTGAGAATACTAGCACCGCGCAAGTTTACCGCGCGATCGAATTGTGTTTCTCGAAACGAAACAGCTTGATTAAAAGTTGCTTCCGTAAGAAACAAAGACTTATAGAAGCGATTTTTGGTAAATAAGGCTCGATTTGCAAAGCTAACTTGCGAAAAATCGGCATTTCCTCGCCACTGCATCCGGTTAAATCTAGCTTGTCCGTTGAAACTTGCTTGATTAAAATTACCCGTATCTTCAAAAGTAGCACCGCTAAAAATCGCTGTTTCTAAAAATTGCGCTTGGTTAAAACCCGCCAAAGTAAAAAAGATACTCCCGCGAAAGATTCCTTGTTTGCGAAAACTCGCTCCGGCAAAGCTGACGTTACGACTAAACCTTGTTTCCGACCAATTGGCGTTTTGGCTAAATATCGCCCCGGAAGCATCTACAGGTTGCAGAAAAAATGTATTTGTAAAATTTGCCTCGCCACTAAAACGAGTTTGTACTAATTTCAAACCGCCGCGAAATACACTAATTTGGGCAGGGGTGGCACTTTTTGAACCCAATAGAGACATAGAAAGTTGACTCAATTGAGCATAACGACGGCGATCGCGTTGCAGTTGTATTTGTTCGGTGGGTGTAAATATAGGCGCTAAAGCTTGTCCGTATAGGGGAGATTTTAATCCCAAATTATTCCCTACAAAATCGCCTTGAATCAGAGAATAGCTTAAATCCAAAGCTAAAGGGCTAGATCCTGCTCTTTGTAACCCTGTTTGCAAAATTTGCTCAAAATTAGCCCGAAAACCCACATTTTCTGGACGTAAGTCAATAATAAAGTGCTGTAAATCAATGGTGGGAATACCGCCGCTTAGTTTCGGCGTTTTTACTCTTGCTTGCAGCAATTCTAAAGTTAAAACTGTTCGATCCAGTTGTGCTAAAGCGGCTTGGGCGGGTAGAGGTATCAATAGTAATAGGATTAAAGAAAGTGCGATTACCCAAGGGGTAGCGCCAAAGGCGATCGCCCAGTGCCAAAAACTCCTTTTTAATCGCATTGCAAAACAATTTTCCCTGTAATCGATCCCGCTTCTAATAACTGATGCGCTTCAACGGCGGAGGAAAGCGGAAACACTTTGCTTACATGGATTTTGAGCTTTCCTTGGTCGATTAATTCACCGCCTTGAGTTAAGATACCTGCTTGGTATTGTTGCGCCGTTACTAGCCCTTGTAACATTGGTACTAGCATTAATTCGTAGCTAACTCTTAAGTTACGCGATCGCGCTACTTTCCAATTGGTACTCGTATCGGCTTCTAATATTGTCACTACATCCCCATAGATTTTTGTAGCAGAAAAAGTACGCCCAAAAGTTTCTCCTCCCACCGTATCAAAACTAATATCTACCCCTTCTCCTTCTGTCCAATCCAATACAGCTTGAACAAAATCAGTTTCTTTGTACAAAATCGCTTTATCTGCGCCTAATTGCCGAACAAAACTTGCTTTTTCTTCATTTCCCACCGTCGTACATACTTTAGCTTGATGCAGAACGGCTAATTGAATCGCCACATGACCAACACCACCCGCACCCGCATGAATTAATACTTTTTGTGCTGATTTTATGGAGGCGCGATCGCATAAAGCTTCCCAAGCTGTAATTAATACTAAAGGAGTCGCCGCCGCTTCTACAAAGGAAATTGATTTAGGTTTACGCGCTACAAATTTTTCATCTACTACCGTCATTTGAGCATAATTACCTCGTTTACCTCCCAATCCCCCATCGCAAAAATAAACTTCATCTCCGACATTAAACTTGCTGACATCTGCGCCAATTGCTTCAATTATTCCCGCACCATCGCAACCTAAAATAGCTTGCTGATTTTCTGGGTAAAATGTACCTCTATTCCGCAATTTTGTATCAATAGGATTAACACCCGCCGCTTTGAGACGTACCAACATTTCTGTAGGTTTTTCTATTTGTGGTTCTCTTACTTCTTGGAGTTGTAAAACTTCTGGGTTTCCTGGTGCTGTCATTAAAATTGCTTTCATATATCTATTACTCTTAAGGGCGATCGCTAATTTTTTAAATGCTTGTTTACAAAAGCTTCTACACAATCCATCATTTGATTAAAAACTGGATTGCGTTTTTCTAAAACCTTATCTCCAACTTTAATGTCTTCTGCTAATACAATACTTGGATGAGCCACATTTAAACTCTTGTCAATCCGAAAAAGCTCGGTTTTCTCTCTTGAATTAGGATGATTTTTAAGTAATAACTCAATTTCTCCTATTCCGGCGGCGATATCTGCTTCCGAATGAGCGGCAAATACAGGCTGGGTAATGTCGCTGTATTTATCTTTGTCTATATACAAATCTTCGGTTTTTTTAATTAAATCGGCTAATTGTCCCGCCCCATTTAAAGTCATTTCTATATAACGATAAGGATTATTGCCAATTGCCCAAATATTTTTAGATTGCCTTTGTAAGTTCGGCGGAACTTTGACTTTTTTGCGCTTTTTGCTTTTAAGCTGTTTTTTATTAAAAGCTGCTCTAATTAGCTCAATTACATCTTTGTTTCTATTAACTTGAATGTAAGAAGCAACGTTTAAAAAAGCATCAAACCGGAGGATATTTTCAATTGGATCGTGAATATCTAAAGCCCCAGCAAACAAAAACACCGCTCCATTTATATGCTGCGGATCTGTAATAGCTTTATACATCGCCAGATTTGCTCCCGCAGATAAACCACCGATAGAAACTTGTTTCCCTAAACTTGTCGCGCAATCAACAGCAAAATTCACCTCATCTAGCCATTCGGAAAATGTTACTGTATCTATTTGAGTATCGGGAACTTTTAAACCATGTCCAGGTAGCAGAGGTAATAAAACATTAAAACCCATTTCATAAAACTTACGCGCGATCGCTTTCATAAAATAAGGCGAATCGGTTAAACCATGCACCAAAACGATCGCATTTTGCCTAGATTCCCCATGATACATAATTTCGGGTTCGTTCCCGGCGCGGATCGCCCCGCTATCAATTAAACCTTGATAGCGATCGTGCCAAACTTGCAATGCTTGCATAGATTAAATTAGTGTCTATGTGCAATAAAATAACATCTTGACGCAGCGTAAGTTTTGCGAGACTAGAAACTTTGCTGTATATATGAGGGCAAGCCAAAAGTAAGGGTGTAAGTAGTGGGTAAAAAAATTAAACTGGTAGATAGGCTAAAACTAGGGCTTGCAGTATCAATAGCCAAAACCGTAACCTTTGGTGTGCGACTATTACGCTTGGGTGCAGCAAGTGTATTACCAGGCGAAATCTCGCGGCGCATTCAACCCAACTTATTGCAGCTACTAAGTTGTCAGGTAAAACAAGGCGTAATTTTAGTAGCGGGGACAAACGGTAAAACTACTACTTCCTTGCTACTAAAAACAATGCTAGAAAGCCAAGGATGGAAAGTAACCCATAACACCGCCGGAGCAAATTTAGAAAATGGCTTAATGACAGCACTGCTAGAAGATACTAATTTAATTGGCACTTTAAACGCAGACTTTGCAATTTTAGAAGTAGACGAAAACATTTTGCGTCGAGTATTACAGCCAATTCAACCGCGTCTAATTATGTGCTTAAATCTGTTTCGCGATCAGCTAGATCGTTATGGCGAAGTAGATACAATTAGCAAAAGGTGGGGAGAGGCGATCGCACTATTACCAAAACCTACCGTAGTAATTGCCAATGCTGACGATCCAACGCTTGCCTCTATGGGGCAGAAATTGCCGCAAAAAGTGCGCTATTTTGGCTTAAACGAACAAAAAGAGTATTTAGACGAAATTCCCCATGCTGTAGACTCTATTTACTGCCCCAAATGCGGTCATTTACTCAACTATGCAGGGGTTTATTTGTCTCATTTGGGCGATTACAATTGCCCAAGTTGCAACTTTACCAAACCAAAATTAGACATTGATAGCAGCCAATGGCAGCAAATATTAATTGGCGTATATAACAAATACAATACTGTCGCCGCCGTTCTTGCCGCCCAAGAATTAGGAGTAGATGAGACAATTATCGCAGACAGTATAAATAACTTTAAAGCTGCTTTTGGACGGGCGGAAGTGCTAAATGTTGAAGGTAAGCGCGTCTTAATTCTTTTATCCAAAAACCCTGTAGGGATGAATGAAACTATCCGCGCGGTTAATCAAGCTGGGGGAAAAACTAAGTTATTAGTGCTAAACGATCGCACTCCCGATGGTACAGATGTATCGTGGATCTGGGACGTGGATACCGAACCATTAGTTGAAAAAGGCGGCATTTTAGTTATTAGCGGCGATCGCGTTTACGATATGGCGCTGCGTTTGCGCTACTCTCAGCCAGAAATTGATAATGGTAACGTACAGTTAATTATTGAAGAAGATTTAAAAAATGCGATCGCTATTGCCTTAGAACACACCCCCGCTAATGAAACTCTCCACATTTTACCCACCTATTCTGCCATGTTAGAAGTGCGAGAAATATTGACCGGGCGGAAAATTCTATAAACCATCCTAGCTAATGCGATCGCTAATTTATTTTCATTAATACCCAAAAGTTTGAGTTGTAGCATAGCAGAAGGACTACTAAGCTAGAAACTATGACTCCTGAAGAAGCAAGACTGCAAGCCGATCGCGATCGCACGGGTTATTGGAAACGCTGGGGATCGTACTTAGCCGATCGTCAATGGGGTACGGTAAGAGAAGATTATAGCCCTGATGGTGCGGCTTGGGATTATTTTCCCCACGATCATGCGCGTTCTCGCGCCTACCGTTGGGGTGAAGATGGAATTGCGGGTATTTCTGACAATCATCAAAGGCTGTGTTTGGCGATCGCTTTATGGAATGGCGAAGACACGATTATCAAAGAACGACTATTTGGTTTAACAGGTAATGAAGGCAATCACGGGGAAGATGTCAAAGAATATTATTTTTATTTAGACAACACCCCCACTCATTCCTACATGAAGTGTCTGTATAAGTACCCGCAAACTGCTTTTCCTTACCAGCAATTAGTCGCAGAAAATAAATTACGCGATCGCACCTGTCCCGAATACGAATTAATCGATACGGGTGTATTTGAGAGCGATCGCTACTTTGATGTAGTTGTCGAATATGCCAAAAATTCCCCGGAAGATATTTTAGTCCAAGTAAGCGTAACTAACCGAGGCGCAGAAGAAAAGCAAATACACTTATTACCTACGCTTTGGTTTAGAAATTATTGGACTTGGAATCGTAAATATCCTAAGCCAAAGCTTAAAGTTGCTCGCTCTCAGGACGAGTTTAGTATTATTGAAGCAAGTCACCCAACTTTAGGCGAACGGTGGCTGTACTGTAAAGGTAAAACTAACTTACTTTTTACCGAAAACGAAACTAACAATCAAAAGCTATTTAATACCCCTAACGCCTCACCTTATACAAAAGATGGCATTAACGATTACTTAATTTCCCAAAAACAGACAATTAATCCTCATTTAACTGGTACTAAAGTTGCCGCCCACTATACTTTACTTGTTAAACCAGGAGAAACGCAAGTTATCTGGCTGCGCTTAAGCGATTCGCCGCAATTAAAAGATGAAGAATTTGCCCATATATTTCAAAGTCGCAAAGCTGAAGCTGACGAATTTTACAAACGTATCTCCCCAAATAAATTATCCGCCGACGAACGCAATATTCACCGCCAAGCTTACGCTGGAATGTTATGGAGTAAGCAATTTTATTACTACGTGGTTGAAGACTGGTTAAAAGGCGATCCCGATACGCCACCGCCACCAATAGAACGTTATGGCATCAGAAATAGCGAATGGGTGCATATATTTAATAACGATATTATTTCCATGCCCGACAAATGGGAATATCCTTGGTATGCAGCTTGGGATCTGGCTTTTCATGTCATTCCCCTAGCGGCGATCGATCCTGAGTTTGCCAAACGCCAACTCAGCCGCTTGACAAGAGAATGGTATATGCACCCAAACGGACAGTTACCAGCTTATGAATGGACTTTTAGCGATGTTAATCCCCCCGTTCACGCTTGGGCAACTTGGCGAACTTATCAAATAGAAAAACAAATATATGGACGAGCAGATCGTCCGTTTTTAGAAAGAGTATTTCAAAAATTGCTCCTAAATTTTACTTGGTGGGTAAATCGTAAAGACGTAGAAGGCAAAAACATCTTTCAAGGTGGCTTTCTGGGGATGGATAATATTGGCGTGTTCGATCGCAGTTCAGAATTACCCGTAGGCGGTTATATTCAACAAGCCGATGGAACGAGTTGGATGGCGATGTATGCCTTAAATATGCTGACAATTGCCTTAGAGTTGGCAGTAGAGAACTCGGCTTATGAAGATATTGCTAGTAAATTTTTTGAGCATTTTCTCAGAATCGCCGCCGCAATGGATGGTATAGGCGAGAGCAAAATGTCTTTATGGGATGAAACGGATGGCTTTTACTACGACGCGCTGCAATTTCCCGATCGCCAATGCGCGATGAAAGTCCGCAGCCTTGTGGGTTTAATTCCTTTATTTGCGATCGCCACCTTGGAAGCTGAAACCTTAAAGCAATTGCCTAACTTCAAACGCAGAATGGAATGGTTTATCAATAATCGTCCCGATTTAAAGAGAAATGTAGCTTGTATGGAAACATTGGGAGTGGGTGCTAGAAGACAACTTGCGATCGCCTACCCCGACAAACTCCGGCGTATTCTCCATAAAATGCTAGACGAAAAGGAGTTTTTAAGTCCCTATGGCATTCGCTCCGTTTCCAAATACCACGAATCTCATCCTTACATTCTCAATATCAACGACACCGAGTATCGCGTAGATTACGAGCCAGCAGAGTCGAAAACGGCGTTATTTGGTGGTAATTCCAACTGGCGCGGGCCAATTTGGTTTCCAATTAATTATCTAATTATTGAGTCGTTACACAACTATTACAACTACTTGGGCGATGACTTTTTAGTAGAGTGTCCCACAGGTTCGGGCAAAATGATGAATCTTCAGCAAGTAGCAACCCAATTATCTCAGCGCCTAGTGCAGATTTTTTCTCAAAATGATTCTAGGGAGCGTCCCTTCAATGGTGGAGTAGCTAAGTTTCAAACCGATCCCCAATGGCGCGACTTAATACTTTTTCACGAGTATTTTCATAGCGATAATGGTGCAGGGCTAGGCGCAAGCCATCAAACGGGGTGGACGGGTTTAGTTGCTACTTTAATCGAGCAGTGCAAACAGAGTAATTAGAGCGAAAGCCCGCCTAGGGTTAAAACCCAAGGCTAATAGCTAAAGTCGGCTTAAGCCGACTGAAGAAAAATTTAGACTTTTGCCAGAGTTTTTTTAAAAAAGCAGCATTTCTCTATCAAAAGTAGTAAATATAAGTAATTGACTTTTACTGACAAATATACTCACTTTGCTTACACCGTATGACTTTGGACTATAGTTTACTTGGAGTAACAGCCCTTTTAGTTATTTAAGCTTCAGCAGTTCTAGCGGGGATCGGTTAACCTCGATATGTAAGTAGTTAAACCAACGCCCTAGAAAGTTTACTTGTAGATTTATTTACCTAACTTGGTAGCAAATCTAAAGAAAATATTAAAAAAGGGCTTACAATAAAGTGTGGTGTTTGGAGAAAAACAGTGTTTCTACGACTAGCACAGCAACACCGACAATTTGTTCAGGATCTGGTAATGAACCTACAAGCTTTAGCCATTGTACTAGAGCGTCGTGGCTACCCAGCATCTTGTTACACCTGTGGCGGTCAAATGAGCAGTGCCTCATTTATGGTGAGTTTAAATGAAAATCATCTGATCCGGTTTTTAGTATCCGATTACGGAATTACCTGGACAGAAATGCGGGATGACCGCGAATTGATGAAGTTAGAAGGGGCGGAAGCAATTAGCCAACTTCAAGAATTGGCAGATTTAGTCAAATACTCCATCGCACCTTGCGAAGCTCCAGCTTTAGTTACCAAAACAATTTAATTCAGTGCAGAACAGAACGGTGAAAAACAGTTCTACCATAAAATAGCGCTCCCTGGAGGGAGCGCTATTTTATGCCATAAATTTTGATTTACTCGCCATCAAGTTCCTCTAGATCGTCACTGTCATCGCCTTCGCTAACTACCGCTACAGAGTTAGCAGAAACAACAGCCCCCATTTCTAGCTTTTGGCGTACTTGTTGCTGGACAGTTTCAGCAATTTCCGGTCTTTCTTCTAGGTACTTAATCGCATTATCTCGCCCTTGGGAGATGTTTTCGCCGTTGTAGCTGTACCACGCACCTTTACGGACAATTACCCCAGTTTCTTCAGCCAAATCGACAATGCAACCAAGAGTTGAGATGCCTTTACCGAAAATAATGTCAAACTCGGCAATGCGGAAGGGTGGAGCAACTTTATTTTTAGCCACTTTAACTTTGACGCGGTTGCCAAACTCGTCTGTACCCTTTTTCAAAGTTTGGATGCGTCGGATATCTAGCCGCACCGAAGCGTAGAATTTTAAAGCATTACCGCCGGTTGTTGTTTCGGGGCTACCGTAGGTAACGCCAATTTTTAAACGTAACTGGTTTAAAAAGATCACCGTACAGCCAGACTTACCGATGTTACCAGTAATTTTCCGTAAAGCCTGACTCATCAACCGCGCTTGCAAGCCGACATGGACATCGCCCATTTCGCCTTCAATTTCTGCGCGGGGAACTAGCGCTGCTACCGAGTCAATAACGACAATATCAACCGCAGCACTCCGCACTAACTGATCGACAATTTCTAAAGCTGCTTCCCCGGTATCGGGTTGGGAAACTAGCAAGTTAGCAATATCCACGCCTAACGCCGCCGCGTAGGTGGGATCGAGAGCGTGTTCGGCATCCACGAAGGCGGCGACACCGCCACTTCTTTGCACTTCTGCTACAGCATGGAGAGCTAAAGTTGTTTTACCAGAACTTTCTGGGCCGTATATTTCAATTACCCGTCCTTTGGGTAAACCGCCGCCTAAAGCCAAATCCAAGGTGAGCGCGCCGCTAGAAATTGTTTCTACTTTCATGCGCGTAGCGTCGCCGAGGCGCATAATTGCACCTTTACCAAAGTTGCGCTCGATTTGGGTTAGGACTAAGTTTAATGCTTTTTGCTTTCCAGAGGTATCTGTTGTTTCGATTGCCATTCGCGCCTCTAAGTAGGGAGGTATATAAAAATTGTAAGTTTTTCAGCAGTAGTGCAGATATACTACTATTTTACCGAATTTTTCTGCTCTACGCCTAGTATACTTGCCTGGGATTAAGTGAAGTCATGTAAAGCTAAGGAGCAAATCTGTAGACGGCGAGAAATTAGCACGAGCAGAACGAGCTTTTGTGACCGCTCCTCCTGCAAAAAAACGTCAAAGATACTAATAGCTGGCATTGAGAGCGATCGCGCTTTTTACTTTTTTGCAAACAGATTGCTAAGGGCGATCGCAAATCCCGGTAGCAGTTCATCAGCAATTGTGTCATTTCGCCAAAAGACTGACCGGGAGAGATAATTTCAATAACTAACTCTGGTATTACTGGACAAGGCGCATCTTCTTCCCACTCTAGTGGCAACCGTTCGTAGGAAACATAGGTCAAATCGGGAACTGGAAGCCAATCTTGTCCCCGGCGGTGCAAAACTACAGCCCATTCTGGAAGCACTCGACCGCATGGCTGTTGGGTACACCATCAACAAACTCATTGCGATCGCCACTTTTCGGCGAATCTAAAAACTCTTGCAGGCTGAGTTTATTTACAATGGGACTCATAGCGATCGCCCTCAATGCTTATAAATTTCACTTTACTATAGCTGTTTGGCTAAAGTCTTACTGGGGAATGGAACTAAGATCGCTCTCAACTTGAAACTCGTCTCCCGCCGTAGGAAGAAGTAAGTAGTTTGCATTATAATTTTCTCTCCAATGTTGCTCCAGGCATTCAAGACATCATTAGTATAAATGGATATCTTGAATTGGATTAATGCTAACGATTCAACGGCTTCACTTCTAGCTGATACAACAACAGAAGCATCAGAATAATCCTGCATAGTTTCTAGGTCAGGAGTTATTTCCCAGGATGTTATCGCTCTTTTTTTCCATAACCCATTTCCTTTAGGTCTCTGATTTCTGATTTTTGGTTGCTAAATCTTCTCGTGAATTTACTCCATTTGTTCGCTCTAAAGATTAATGCTGATGTTGCTCCAGAGAAACAACTAGATAAAGTTACAATGTAACGTTGCTAATATTTACGGTTCTAATTTCCGCTCGGATAGCGTCTGAATCTCATAACGTAAAGCTTTAATATCAGCGTGCAGTAACTCTATAGATTTAGCCCCTGCTATTTCCGCATTATCATCCTCCGCATCGCGACCGACAAAAAATGTAGCGATCGCTGCTGTTAAATAACCAAATACAGCAAAAGCATACAGCGACAGAAAAAAGCAAAGCACCCGCCCTTCGGGAGTTTGGGGCCAGTATTCCGAACCCATTGTAGTCATTAGCATCGCCGTCCACCAAAGTGCTGTGCCGTAATCATCTAGACCTTGCCCATCAGGAATATTGCTCTCAAAGGCATACATCCCAGCCGCTCCCACTAAAGTAATTACCAGTGTTGTAGTTACAACATAGCCGAAGCCACGACGACCTAAACTAGCACTAATTGCCCGCATTCCCCGATTAGTGCGTGTAATTACCCGTAGTAACCTAATGCTACGAGCCGCCCGTACAGTATTTAGCACGCGTAAAACGCGCACAAACCTAAATAGGCGCAGTGCTGGTAGTGGTAGGGAAACCACTGTTAGCCAGTTGCGCTGAAGATAGCCAAGCTTCTGGGGAGCCAAGGTAAATTCAAGGATAAAGTCAAGGATAAAAATTATCCAAATAACCGTGCCGATCGCTTGGAGTAAAGGAGTCAACCCCCAGATTAACTCGACGACAAATAGTGCCAACCATGCAAAACTCAGCAGAAGCATTGGCGTTTCCAGCCAGTCTTCCCATTGCTGCAAAATTTCCTGCCGTTCTCGATTAATTACGTGTTTTTCTGAGGTTTTCATCTAGCAATACTTGCTTTTGTTCTTGATGTTGTTTTTGTTGCCATTGATTTGCGATCGCCTATGGGACTTTTTGAAAAAACAGTAAAACTCGTGGGAGAGGAATTTTCAATATAAAGGGCAGTAAAACTATCCAATCTTATAATGCGATCGTCAACTCGTACTTGCTACTTGTCGTAGGATGAAAATCTTTGCCCCCAATTGTCAGCAATGCTGTTGCGTGTTTTTTCCCAAGTTATGCAGTTTACTTTTAAAATCTTTTAGAACTGTAATCATCTAACCTGCTATTATTTAATTCCGGCTTCTATCTCCAGATATAGGAATAATGTTAAGGTTGTCTATCGCTAGAAGTTCGATTTTGCTGTAATTTAGCAAGTGCCTACTTGGAAATATTCTCGTCGTGAAGAACCGATCGCAGGTTCGTATCGCAAGTTTCGCTACGCTTTTGGGCAAGATAGAACCGTTGTCGCCCCAGATAGACGAGCAAGCGAGGTTAAAGACAATAACTAGCCATCATCACTATCTTTATTTCAGCGAGTAGAAATTCTCCCCGCAATTTCCACTATTTAACTTTAGTGTCAAGTTATCACCAATTAGCGCATTAACATTGAAGTTAAAAGGTTAAATTTGCCTTTTAACTTCACTTCATGGACAAAATTTTTAGTAACCTAAAAGTTGATTTTTCTATGCCCGTTGGGGGTTAGAACAATGTTTGCCGTATTCAAAGACAGTTTCTGATTAGAGCGATCGCTTCTAAAAAATAATCCAAATTTACTTATGACTATGCGATTCTTCTCTAGGCGACAGAGCTTTTTTCTTCCCTTAATTGCTGCTTCCTTTAGTATTGCCTCTTGTACTGCTAATAGTAACAGTGAAAATGTTTCTCTAGTTGGTGCTGGAGCAAGCTTTCCCGCTCCTTTATACCAGCGTTGGACATCAGTCTATAGCCAAAAAACTCCTAATGTCCGCCTGAGCTATCAGTCTGTTGGTAGCGGTGCAGGAGTACAGCAGTTTACCAAAGGAACGGTAGATTTTGCTGCTAGTGATGTCGCAATTACTCCCAAAGAAGCCGCTCAAGTAGAACGGGGGGCGATCGCTTTACCAATGACGGCAGGTGCAATAGTATTAGCTTATAATCTGCCTAATATTGCTACTGGTCTTAATCTGCCACGAGCCGTTTATACAGATATCTTTTTAGGCAAAATCACTAACTGGAATGACCCCAGAATTGCTAAAGCCAATCCAAAGGTAAACTTGCCCAATTTACCAATTAGAGTTGTTTACCGCGCTGATGGAAGCGGTACTACGGCAGTCTTTACTCAACATTTGAGTGCTATTAGTCCTGAATGGAAAAGCAAAATCGGCTCCGATAAAACTGTAGATTGGGCGACAGGCATTGGTGGCAAGGGGAACGAAGGTATTACTGCTTTAATTAACCAAACTCAAGGCAGCATTGGCTATGTAGAGTATGGCTATGCTACCCAAAATAATTTACCTGTAACAGCTTTAGAAAATCAATCAGGCAATTTTATTGCGCCCACACCAGAATCTGCCGCTAGAACATTAGCAGCAGTAGAATTGCCCGCTAATTTGATTGCTTTTATTACCGATCCTGCCGGAGAACAGTCTTACCCAATTGTCACCTACACTTGGCTTTTAGCTTACGACCAATATCAAGATCCAGACAAAGCTCAGGCTTTAGAGTCATTTGTAGACTGGGCTTTAATTGAAGGACAAAAATATAGCGCCGAACTAGGATATATCCCTCTACCAGCAAATGTTGTGACTAAGGTACAAGCTGCTGCCGAGAAGATTGCTGAATAACTCCGTAGCTAGAGAAGTAACGTTTGCCACCGCAAGATCAGTATAGTTGGGAGCGATTGTAGTCCTACTCGGTCAATTTCTGCGGTACTACTAATTCTTATTATTGGATTTTCTATAAATAAGTTCAACAAACAACGAGTATCCAGTGATATATTCAACCTAGAATTATGCTAAAAAATACTATTTAAGGATTATTTACTAACCTTGAAAAACAACTTAAAAAAGGAGTACGAACTAAATTTTTAGCGAATTTAATGAGCAAAAAATCTTATCTCCATCAAAACAAAATAATAAACTGGAAAAGTTACTTGTGTAAGTTTATCCAAGTTTACGACATTTTAGGGCAGCATGGAGAAAAGTATGTCATTAAACAGGTACTTAAAAGTTTAGGCATCGCATTTTCAATCTCACTATTTTCCACTATAGAGCTTTCAAACTCCGCTCTAGCAGCTAGGCGAATCTACGTCGATTATTCAGTATTACAGCGCTCAATTTCTATTGACGCTCTAGAAAAATATGCAAAAGTTGGCAAACTTGAGGATGAATTAGCCGCTTATGCGCGCTATCTCAATCCCGAACAGTTAGCACAACTACGCCGCGTACTGCTAACGCCGATTAATTTAGATCCTGTAGAGGTGTCGCAATTTCTTTACACGCCGATTGGAGAAACCTTACTGCAAAGATTAGGATCTGTAATTCAAACTGAGGGTGGTCAACCTGGGTTTTATGCCCTACGTGCAGCATTGATTTTGGCTGCCGCCGATCCTCAAGGTTTGACGTTGCTAAATGTATTGCGTAAATTCCCTACTAATGGTGTCAGGATAAATTTGACGCGGAGTGTAGACATTGCTGAAAAGCTAGAATCGCTCGTTAGCCGCACAAATCGAGCGATCGCTCTTGTCAAGAAACAATCGATAACGGCTGCCAAGTCAAATATTAACTTATCCCAACTTCCAGACTTACGAAGGCGGGGACGATTTACCTGGAACAAACAAACCCTCGCACTATACGATCGCCAACGAGAACGTCGCTACGGGGTCGATCTATATCTTCCTGCGATCGACCCCGTAGCACCAGTAATTGTCATCTCTCACGGCTTAGGTTCAGGGAAGGAAACTTTTGCCTATTTAGCCCAACAACTAGCTTCTTATGGCTTTGCTGTTGCCGTTCCCGAACATCCAGGTAGCAATGACGAACAATTACGAGCGCTTTTAGCTGGTAGCTCCAATCGCGTAACCCAACCCAACGAATTTATTAACCGTCCTCTAGATATCAAATACTTACTAGATGAACTAGAACGCCTAGACGCTGTTAACTCCAACTTGCAGTTGAATTTACAACAAGTAGGAGCGATCGGTCAGTCTTTTGGGGGCTATACAGTCCTAGCGCTTGCGGGTGCTGACCTTAATTTTGAGCAGTTGCAAGCTGACTGTAGCAAGCTGGAAAATTCTTTAGATGTATCGCTACTACTCCAGTGTCGAGCTTTGGAATTGCCTCAGACTGACTATAACTTACGCGATCCTAGAATTAGCGCCGCGATCGCTATTAACCCAATTACCAGCAGTGTCTTTGGCAAAGCTGGGTTGAGTAACATCGAAATTCCAGTAATGATTGTCAGCAGTAGCGCCGATAGGATTGCCCCAGCTTTAGCACAACAAATTTTGCCTTTTACTTGGTTGAATAACCCAGAAAAATATCTTGTTTTATTGAAGGATGGAACTCATTTTTCTACTTTAGGCTTTAATAATCCCGAAATAGACCCCATACCCATCCCGGCTCAAGTTATTGGCCCAGATCCAGCGATCGCGCGTCGCTATATTAATACTTTAAGTGTAGCTTTCTTCAAAACCTATCTTACCAAAGCGTCTTTATACCAACCCTATTTAACCGCAACTTATGCCCAAGCCATTAGTACAGAGCCGATAGGGTTAAGTTTGGTGCGATCGCTGGATCTAGAACTAGAAAAATTAGCTACTTTCACTAAGCTTAAAACCGCGTCTCATACTCAACTAATGCTCTACTCTCGCCAGAAAAATTAGTTGAACCTCGCACTAACAAATCATCATTCAAACGGTAAAGTAAGTTAAATCGGAAAGGTTGGTCGGCAGCAACGACCCCCGATGCAGAAACAGAGAAGTTGTTAGTAACATCAAATACTCCCTCCACTGCTAAACTTAGTACCGTAGCTTCTGATGCAGGATCGGTGACAATGGTGGGAAACACGCGCACCTCACTTAGCCCAATAGCTTCACCTATCTGATTAAAGTTACCTTGGAGGTTTGTAAACAAGGCAGAACCCGCTAAGTTGAGCAAGCCTAACGTACTATCTGCTTGTCCTAAAGTATTTATAAAGCTACCGCCAATTAAAGCAACAATTTCTGACTCGCTACGGCTAGGATCGCTAGTCAATTCTAGATTTTCCGTTAATTGGTTAGCGGGGCCTGTAACTCTTGCTTGAACGCGAACAGTCTCAAAACTCCCAAAACTTGTTATTGGCACGTCAGCAATCTCACCAGACAAAGGCGAACTGAGAATTGGACTGCGAGTTACTTCTGGAACCCTAGCAACTAGCCGGATATCTAGAATGGGGTTGAGTCCTCCACTAGGAGTAAATATAGCGGTTTGTTCGTAGCCACGATCTAGGGTGAACTGAGTGGTAAATAAGTTTACTTGTCCTCCCACTAAACCAATGACTCCTTGGGGGCGAGGATTATCCAAAGTGCCAGTCAGAGTGATGTCGCCTTCAGCTTCAAAGCTGACTAGAGGCTGACGGGTGACACGCACACCTTCGCCCAAAATCAACTGTAGACTTGTAAATTCTAAAGTTTCGCCGCTTTCGGTTGCATCCTGCGCTCCTGGCTGTATGGTTGAAGGTGTAACAGTAGGGGATTCTCCAAGAGATATTTGACCCTCCATTAACCGAATTGTGCCGCCGATTGCCGGATCTAGCGCTGTTCCCGTAACTTCAACATTGCCACTGACACCGCCGCGATATAGTCCTTTAAGATTCAAGTCTAGGTTGTCTAAAGACACTGTAAGAGGATTAGTTACGGCTTGCTGACTTGCAAAAATTGGCAAAATTCCTGCCGCCGTCAACTGTCCTTGATTGTATTGTGCCTGAAGATTCTGCACGATCGCGCGATCGCCCTCAAACCTGACTAGCCCTGTAACATCTGTCAGTGGTTCTGGTAAAGCTTGAGCTTGCAAGGTAGCATTATCAACGGTAGCCAAACCTGTTACAACTGGTCGATCCAACGTGCCTTGCACTGCTATATTTAATTCTCCTTGACCTTTTACCCAAGTTACGCGATCGCTAAACAAGTTTAGCAGTGCCAAACCTTCATCTTGAACATTGACATTTAAGCTAATTTGATTGCTATCCGGCTGGACTGAGGCAAAGGGCAGCCCCACAGGTACGCTACCTGTAACTTCAATTGGTTCTGTCCCACTGACTAATACGGTACTGTCAAAATTTAAACGTGCATTATTATAGTCAAGCGTCAGTTGTGCTGCTTGCACCGTCTGCTCGTTCAAAGTGCTTTCTACTAGCCTAACTTCTCCTATTGCCCTGGGATTATCTAAACTACCTGCTAGTGTTACTTGAGCATTTAGGTCGCCAGCAACTTCTACAGGTAATTCTGGTAAAAAAG
>JAPJOW010000250.1 GCA_030826005.1 Aliterella sp. RAGGC_92 | reverse complement strand
CTCAAAAAAATATCTATGCTGTCGGCGATTGTACTAGCCGCATTCCCCTAACTCCTGTAGCGAGATCCGAAGGTAAAGCTGTGGCTAATACATTGTTTGGCGAAGTCACTAAACTAGATTATGACTATGTTCCTTCCGCCATTTTCTCACGCCCGGAAGCCGCTACAGTAGGCATGAGCGAAACCAAAGCAAGAGACAAATTTAGCGACGATATTCAAATTCACCGCACCGAGTTTGAACCATTATTTGAGAGCATGACCGAGCGAAACGACAAAGTAATGATGAAAATAGTCACCGATCGCAAAAGTCGCATTTTAGGGGCGCATATGGTAGGCGAAAATGCTGCCGATATTATTCAGAGTTTAGCTGTAGCAATCAAAAAAGGCATAACCAAACAAGAACTCGATGCAACAATTAGCATTCATCCCACAACTGGAGAAGAATTTTTAATGCTAGAAGATTAAAGCGCAAGTGGGGAAAGATTAATTCTTGTCCCCTTGTCTCCACAAACAATTACCTGCTTGCAGTCAACGCCACCGGAGCAGAAAATGTCAAAGGAGTATCTAGTCGCCACTGTTTCCCCTGATAAAACAAACATTGGTAAACCTGCATTCCGCCATACCTAAAACCCGCCTCAAAAGATTGCAAATAAAGATCCCACATCCGCAAAAACCGCTCGTCATAGATTGGCGAAAGAGAAGCAATTATGCTTCTATTGCTAATAAAATTATTTCTCCAATGCCTGAGAGTTTCCGCATAATGAGGCTTTAAGCTTTCACAATGGGCTACAGACAACTTTGCGTTCATCAATTCTCGCGTTATCTCATGGAGTTGCGGTACATACGCCCCAGGAAAAATATACTTATCAACCCAAGCGCCGTTTCTTTGAGTGCTATTTGTCCCCACCGTATGCAACAAACCAATTCCCTGCGGTTTTAACAACTTCGCTACGGCTTGCATAAAGGTGGCAAAATTACCTTTACCAACGTGTTCAAACATCCCAATGCTGACAAACTTATCGTATTGCCCTGCAATTTCGCGGTAGTCTTTAACGATAATTTGAATGCGATCGCTTAATCCCTTTTTTTCTATTCTTTCAATCGCCAACTTTGCCTGTTCTACACTTAACGTAATTCCCGTACCCTTTACACCGTAATGTTCTGCCGCATAAATAAGCATTCCTCCCCAACCGCAACCGATATCAATTAACGATTCTTCTGGTTTTAAGGCAAGTTTGCGACAAATCAATTCATACTTTTGCAACTGCATCTGTTCTAAAGAGTCTGTCTCTTTTAGGCGATAACCGCAGGAATAAGTTAGGGTTGAATCGAGAAAGTGCTGATAAAAATCGTTGCCTAAGTCGTAATGGTGCTGAACGTTTTTGCGGCTGTTTTGAATCAAAATCGGCAGCGTCCGTAGGCGTTGAGTAACAACTTTGACGATTAAAGGTAGCGTGACTATGCTCCGAGCCTTTGTATACACTCCATTAGTATGAAATAGTCCGATTAATTCGCTAAGGCGGCTTTTTTCTTCATCCCACCAACCTTCCATATAAGCCTCGCAAAACCCCATCGCCCCAAAAGTTAGTATGCGATCGTAGGTATTTTGGTTATGCACGACAAGGCATAGTTGAGGAGATGATTCTTTATTGCCAAAGCTAAATTCTTGACCTTGAGGATTAATTACTTTGAGGTATCCTACTTTGATCGTGCTGAAAAGCTGATAGAGATAGCGCTCTCCACTAGGTAGATTTTGCATAAATCCTTCCTTCGCTAATTTTTAATCGAAATTGATGCCGCAATTGCCCTTTATCCTACAACAGTAAGGAATATCGGATGCTAGATTGAACGTAAGTGCAGCATAAAGGACGCAATAAGTCATGACGTTTGATTACGATCTGTTTGTAATTGGTGCAGGTTCTGGGGGGCTTGCTGCCTCTAAACGAGCCGCAAGTTACGGGGCAAAAGTAGCGATCGCCGAGCAAGATTTGGTAGGCGGTACTTGCGTCATTCGCGGCTGCATTCCCAAAAAATTAATGGTTTATAGCTCTCACTTTCCCCACCTATTTGATGCGGCGGCGGGCTATGGTTGGCAAGTAGGCGAAGCCAAGTTAGATTGGCAGCATTTAGTTAGCGTTGTCGATAAAGAAGTAAATCGATTGTCTCAGTTGCATATTGGTTTTTTGCAACGAGCAGGGGTTGAACTTATTCCCAGCCGCGCTACTATTATCGATCCGCATACGGTAGAAGTTGACGGGCGTAAAGTTACAACTGATAAAATTTTAATCGCTGTTGGCGGTCGTCCCGTAAAGCCGGATTTACCTGGTATGGAATATGCCGTTACCTCCAACGAGATGTTTCACCTCAAAGAACAGCCAAAACACATTGCCATTATCGGCGCTGGTTATATTGGAGTAGAATTTGCTTCAATTATGCGCGGCTTGGGCTGCGAAGTAACGCAAATTATTCGCAAAGATTTAATCTTGCGTGGATTTGATAAAGATATCCGCCACGAAATTCAAAACGGCATGACTCATCACGGCATTAAATTTATTACTAATACCGTAGTCAAACAAATAGAGAAAGTTGACGAGGGCTTAAAGTTAACTTTGTCGGGCGCTGAGGAAGAATCAATTACTGCGGATGTTTTTCTAGCTGCAACTGGGCGCGATCCTTATGTAGATGGGCTAGGCTTAGAAAATGCTGGAGTTGATGTTATTTCTACCCCTTCTGATGGTATTGGTTATAGTACCCGCAGCGCGATCGCCGTCAACGAATTTAGCCAAACATCCCAGCCAAATATCTTTGCTGTAGGCGATTGTACCGATAGAATTAATCTTACCCCTGTCGCTATTGGCGAAGGTAGAGCTTTTGCAGATACAGAGTTTGGTAATAACAAGCGCTCCCTCAGTCACGACAACGTACCATCGGCGGTATTTTCTACCCCTGAAGCCGCTACGGTAGGATTGAGCGAAGAAGATGCCCAAGCACAATACGGCGATGATGTTACTTGCTATCGCGCGCGTTTTCGCCCGTTATTTCACAGCCTTACCGGACAAGATGAAAAAACTTTAGTCAAGCTAGTTGTAGATAACAAAACTGATAAAGTTTTAGGCGCTCACATGGTCGGCGAAAATTCTGCGGAGGTAATTCAAGGGGTTGCGATCGCTGTTAATATGGGTGCGACCAAAAAAGACTTTGATGCTACTGTTGGGATTCATCCTTCTACGGCAGAAGAATTTGTTACCCTGCGTTAAAAATTGGATTACATCTATCTTCACGGTTTTGCCTCTAGTCCTAATTCTGCAAAAGCCAGGTGTTTTCGCTCCTCTTTTGCAGAATTAGCCATTAACTTGAAAATCCCAGACTTAAATGCGGGGGATTTTTCGCAATTGACAATAACTCGCCAAATAAAGCAAATAAAAGCAGAGTTTCCCCCCTCTCCAACTCCTGTAACCTTAATTGGTTCAAGTTTAGGCGGTTTAACAGCAGCGATTTTAGCAGAACAATGTTTGCAAGTGCAAAAGTTGGTGTTACTTGCGCCAGCTTTTGACTTTTTATCTCACTGGTTGCCACAATTAGGAGAAGCAAAACTAAAGCAATGGCAAGACGAACAGCAATTAATGGTGTATCACTATGCTGAAAAGTACTCGCTACCATTGAGTTACAATTTTGTTTTGGATGCCGCCACTTATCAGGATAAGCCTCTATTGCGCCCCGTTCCTACCCTAATTTTGCATGGCTGTCACGATGAAGTTATCCCCATCGCCGCCAGCCGTAATTATGCGTCTTCTCGCCCTTGGGTACAGCTAATTGAACTAAATAGCGACCATGCTTTAGCTGATGTGATGACCCAGTGGCAGCAAATTAAAAGTTTTATGCAAATTTCCTAGTAATAATTTATGCTTCCTTTTATTCGCTCCGATTTAGATAGCCTACGCGCCTACAAGCCTCATCCTGTAGGCAATTCAAGCCAAAGCATCGATCGCCTAGATACTAATGAATCTCCCTACAATTTGCCCAGCGAACTTAAGCAAAAGTTGGCTTGGACGTATCAAGAAGTAATTGAGAGCAATCGCTACCCTGATGCTGGACACGAAGAACTAAAAGCAAAAATTGCTGAATATGTCAACGAATCGGCTAATACGGCGGTTACTGGGGCTAATATTTCTGTTGGCAATGGCTCGGATGAAATTATCCGCTCTATACTTATAGCAACCTGCGTAGGCAATGAAGGCTCGATTTTAGTTGCCAATCCAACGTTTGGCGTGTATGCAATTTTTGCTCAAACGTTGGGTGTTCCTGTAGTTAGTATAGAGCGATCGCTTGTTAGCTTTGAAATGGATTTAGCCGCCGCTCAAGAGGCTATTACACAAACTAATAACCCGCCAATACGAGTAGTTTTTGTCGTTCATCCCAATTCCCCCACCGGAAACGCTTTAACGACTAACGAAATAGCATGGCTGCAAAGTTTGCCAGAACATATTTTAGTAGTTGTTGACGAAGCTTACTTTGAATTTAGTCAAAACACTTTAGTTAGCCAACTCGTACAACGTCCTAATTGGCTAATATTAAGGACATTTTCTAAAGCATTTAGACTCGCCGCCCATCGTGTCGGTTATGCGATTGGACACCCAGAAATAATTGCCGCCTTAGAAAAAATCCGTTTACCCTATAATTTGCCTACTTTCTCTATCGCCGCCGCCATAATTGCCCTCCAACACAGGCAACTATTATTAAATGTAATTCCTCAACTACTGACAGAACGAGGTACATTAACTCATGCTTTAGCTACTCACCCGGCTTTACAAGTTTGGGAAAGCGCGGCTAATTTCATTTATGTCCGTCTCAAAACAAACTCTCCTCAACCAGAAGAACTTTTAATTCAACTTCACGAGCAATTAAAAGCTAGTAGCACTTTAGTCCGTCATGTTAGCGGCGGATTGAGAATTACTGTAGGTAGCCCAGAGGAAAACCAACGTACTTTAGCTCGCATTTATGCCGCTTTAACTAATTAATCAGGGTTTTGTACCCCAAGTCCTTAAATCCCCCTGTAGGAGCGCAAAGCATTAAATATTGCATGAAGCCACTTCCTCGCCCCTAAATCCCCTAATTCTAGGGGGTTTACCGATCCTATTCCCCCCAGAATTGCCGGGCTAGGGGGGCAAAATTTATTCACTTCTACCCCGATGCCCCAATGCCCATATACGGGCGCAAAGTATTGTATCTCTACTTTTTTTGACCGTTAAAACTACTACTATAACTACGGCGTACCGCACTCACTGTTTGCGGCAATACGCCTACTAATAAAGCAAAGGCTTCATCGGGCAACTGCGCTACCGTTTCTGAGTCAAAATATTGCTCGAATTGTTCTAATATCTTTTGCACTCGTTGCTGGGGGACGGGCTTTTCGGTAATTTGTTTCATTAAGCGAATCCATTGCCGCCTAATTAGATAAGCTTTTTGTCTATCTTCATGAGAATCGGGAGATAGTAAAGAGAGATTTCCTACGGGCAATGCTAACTTACAGTCAAGATCGTAAATACTGCCTACGGCTGCCCCCGGTCCCGCAAACTCTGCATGAAAACCTTTGTAGAGGATCAACCCGTTACGACGACGACTGTTAACCACAAGCACTTGTCCGCTGTGAAGCATTCTTACTATTTCTGGAGCATTCTTTTCTTCACTGGGATTTATCATTTCACTAGCGCCAAAAGAACTAGCGATACAAATACTTTTGGCTGCCAAATCAGCTAACGATACCGCCGCTTGATAGCGCTGATGGTTTTCGCTATCCATCTTGTTTCCTGTAAGTTTAGGCATAAGGAACAGCCAGAAAGAAAATCAAAATCTTTAATTTTCCTTTATTACTTTAGACTATCTTGTTAGCAAAAAAAGATTAGTCATTGAGCGCGAGATTAATTCTATTTTATTGTATTTAGCCCAATTAAATAGCTGTTTTTTGAAGTCTTAATAAAGATTG